>NZ_QUDI01000099.1:0-1329 GCF_003477465.1 Parabacteroides sp. AF48-14 | reverse complement strand
GCCGAAGGTACCCGCTACTCGCAGGAGTTTGCGTCTTTTTTAAAAGAGACATATGGACACATCCCCGGTGACCTGCCGTACACTTGATGATTTTTATCACATTGACGCATCTACTTTAGAAAAGCAGTACAAGGATGTATTAAGCGGTTATCGTACTTGGGAAGAATTGAGTCATGCCGACGACTGGCTCGTCTTCCCCGATAATATTGGTCCCAATCTGGCTATTGATGAGACTTCCTTGTCCAATGGCAATCTCTATACGATCGTCACCAACAGGGACAGGCACTGTCGTGAGATGTGCCTTGTCGCCATTGTTGCAGGGGTTAAATCAGAGACTGTTATAGCTGCCTTACGCCATATTCCCGAGGATCTGTTGGACCGTGTGGAAGAAGTGACACTGGACTTGTCGGACTCGATGCGCAAAATAGTCCGTTCCTGCTTCCGTAAGGCATCTCGTGTGATAGATCGGTTCCATATCCAGAAATTGGCCTGTGATGCCGTACAGGAAATGCGCATTAAGCTCCGCTGGGACGCGATCCAAGAAGCCAACGAAGAGATGGAAGAAGCTAAACTAAATGGGGAATTATATGTGCCTGTAAGATATGAAAATGGAGACTCCAAGAAAGAGCTGTTGGCCAGGAGCCGGTATCTGCTGTTCAAATCATCTGAAAAATGGACTCCATCACAGAAACAGAGAGCCAAAATCCTTTTTAAGGAATATCCGGAACTGGAACAGGCGTATGGACTATGCCATTCACTCAGGATGATTCTGGCTAAGAATACAATAAAAGATGCGGCAAGATTGAGTATGGCCAAATGGTATAACAAGGTGGAAGAGGCAGGGTTCCATGCTTTTAATGTGATCGCAGCAACCTTTTATGAGCATTATGAGGAGATACTTAACTTCTATAATAAGAGGTCCTCTAACGCGGCGGCGGAATCATTTAACGCAAAAATCAAACAGTTCAGAACGGCTTTAAGGGGAGTGGTGGATGAAAAATTCTTCCTCTTTAGATTAGCCAAGATTTATGGTTATCCAAAATGAGGAGGCGGCGAGCCGCTCGGCAGCTGAACCCCCAAAAGTGAGTTTAATGTAAAAAGCGGGAGATAGATGATCTACTATTCTCCCGCTCACACATAGTTATCGTTTTAGTTAACTTATATACTGAAGAGTTTAACTCTTTCAGCCTGCCCCCTCGAACCCACCACTGCCATTCAGCACTATCCTTTTTTCAAAGGGTCTTGATTTAAATGGATAAGCATAAATCTATATATTTCTTTGCTTACGTGACAAAGGAAGGCCTTATATTTGACGTAAACAAATAAAAA
>NZ_QUDI01000098.1:0-1359 GCF_003477465.1 Parabacteroides sp. AF48-14 | reverse complement strand
TTTTAGTTACAAATAAAAGTTTTGAATTGCTTGAGCCGTATGAGGGGAAACTCTCACGTACGGTTCTTAGAGGGGAAAGCTCCCGTAAGGGGGCTGACCTACTCGACATAGACAAGTATTTGAACGAGGCGCACAGCTTCGGGCTTACCTCCGTGCGGGCTCACTTCAATGTCATGGCGTGGTCGGAAGATGCGGAGGAACTGAAACATATCCGTAACGATGTCGGCAGTCAGTTGGCACTGATGGAGTGCAAGCCCCGGCACAATACCGTTGACGCGGCCACCCTCTATTGGGCGGGTATGCCCGGAAACGGCGGGGATTTCCCCTCGGAGGAAACGTTTTACACGTTCATCGAACCCGCGTTGTGTTTCTTCACGCAGGAAACGAACTATCAGTCCTCTCCGTCGCCTTTCGGTATAAAGATGTGCGACCGGGTTTCGGGCAAGCCCCTGCACGTGGATATTTCCGACCTTCCGATGAAACGCGGAATAACCACCAACCGGAATAAATTCGTGTTGGGCCTTCCGGGTCGGGCAAGTCCTTTTTCATGAACCACATGATAAGACAATACTGGGAGCAGGGCACGCACGTCGTCCTAGTCGATACGGGTAACTCGTATCAGGGCCTTTGCGAGATGGTGCGCCGGAAAACCAAAGGGCGGGACGGGATCTATTACACGTACACGGAAGAGAACCCGATCAGTTTTAACCCTTTCTATACCGACGATTACAAGTACGACGTGGAAAAGAAGGACAGTATCAAGACCCTGCTGCTGACGCTGTGGAAATCCGATGACGACCGGATAAGCAAGACCGAGAGCGGGGAACTCGGCAGTGCCGTTTCCTCCTATATCCAGCGGATCACGGCAGACCGTGGTATCGTGCCGTCCTTTAATACCTTCTACGAGTATATCCGGGACGATTACCGCAAGGAGCTGGACGGACGGGAGATCAAGGTGAGCCGGGAGGACTTCAATATCGACAACTTCCTGACCACCCTCAGGCAGTATTACCGGGGCGGTCGTTTCGACTTCCTGCTCAATTCGGCGGAGAATATCGACCTGCTGGGTAAATCCTTTATCGTATTCGAGATTGATTCCATAAAGGAAAATAAAGAATTGTTCCCGGTGGTGACGATCATCATCATGGAGGCTTTCATCAACAAGATGAGGCGGTTAAAGGGTGTCAGGAAACAACTGATCGTTGAGGAAGCCTGGAAAGCCCTCTCGTCCGCGAACATGGCGGAATACCTGAAATATATGTGTGCGCCCGTAAAGGTTGCATCGTAAACATCTCTTTGGCAAGAGATTAGGAAAGTGTTCTTTGAAAAATAACCTATCATCAGCCGACTTATCTGTTT
>NZ_QUDI01000097.1:0-1587 GCF_003477465.1 Parabacteroides sp. AF48-14 | reverse complement strand
GGTAGGGTGTCCAAAAACTGTCGTTCAAATTAGGATAATAGAGCACTCGATTTTTTAGTATTCTAAGTTCTACTATTTATAGTTTGTCATGTGATGAATATTTTATTCATTTGCAAAAAAACAGATTATCATGGACTCAGAAAAAGAACTTCAACAGCTTAAGGCTCAACTTTCCGCCTCTCAAAAAGAAATAAAGTCATTGAATGTAAAACTGGAACGTTCCAAAAACAAGATAGCCAAACAAAAAGCAGAACTTAAAAAAAAAGAGACAGAGACTATAGAACTGACCGAAGAACAGTTACAATCACTCTCGAACCAATTGCCCGGCATCAATATAAAGAGCTTGTTGTCCGACTAAGTACCTTACTCTATAGCCGTGTAAATTGCGGTTTTCGGGCAATAGTGGATATTTTAAAGATTGTGAACGATGCATTCAAGGGTATCCTTGGTCAGATACCAAGCCGTAATACCATAGAAAATTGGATAAAGAAATGTGGTCTGGATATTTATAATACCCCTGAAAAATCTCTAAATGCGGAAGAGTATGCGATGATCGTCGATGAAAGCATGATGATGGGCAGCGAGAAACTACTGTTTACACTTGGCATTCCAGCAAAGCACACCGATGATATCGCCTTGTCCCGGAAGGATGTATCAATACTTGATATGTCGGTGGCTTCCAGTTGGAATGGGGATGGAATACAAGACAGACTTCTAGCCTCTTCAGCCAAAATCGGACATTCTCCCAAATATGTTATTAGCGACAATGCTTCCATAATGGAAAAAGGCATTAACCAGACTGGCTTTGTTCATTATCATGATATTAGCCACTCGCTGGGTATGTTTTTAGAGAGATGTTACAAGGATGAATCAGATTTCATTGCCTATACAAAAAGGATGTCGGAAGTCCAGGCAACACACAATATGAAGAAGACTGCCTATCTGCTTCCTCCACGACAACGGACAATAGCACGTTTCATCAACTTATCGAACTGGGTTAAATGGTCACGGAAGATTCTTGAAGTGTACCATCAGCTTAATCATGAGGAACGTGCCCTGTTCAATTTTATTCCGGACAACGCTTCGCTGATAGACGAACTTTCAGAGGTAATGGAGTGTATTAGCCACATAGAAAAAGAATGTAAACAGAACGGATTTTCTAAAAATACAATAAAGAAATGTCTGGATAATATTCGAAACACATTATTCAAAGGAAATTCCCGCATGAAGAAACTAGGTGAAGCCATCAGCCTCTTCCTACTAAAAGAAGGAAAACTGCTTAAAGGAGAGGGGGATATACTTAATAATTCATCTGATATTATAGAATCCTCTTTTGGAACATATAAACGAAGAAAATCACCCAATAAACTCTATGGGGTCACTCCATTCATTTTATTTATGCCAGCCTGCACAGAACTTGCCGTAGAAGAATGTTCGAGATATTATTCTATCAAAGAACATTTAGAGAATGTCAAACTTTGCCAGATTCAGCAGTGGAGAGAAGTCTGCTTAACTGATAATCTCGTGACTAAACGTATAAAAACGCTAAAGTTCGCAGTATAAAAATGAACGACAGTTTTTGGACAC
>NZ_QUDI01000096.1:0-1607 GCF_003477465.1 Parabacteroides sp. AF48-14 | reverse complement strand
CACAGCTGTGCCAACTAAGTGGCATAACTGTGCCAACCTGATGGCACAAGGCTTTTACTCCTTTGTTTCAATATAAACAACGTGTGTCTGTAAATATTCCTCAAGCCCGTGTTTGCCGTCAGCTCCGCCAATTCCAGACTTACGCCAGCCGGCATGGAAACCTTGCATTGCTTCAAAGTTTTCACGATTGATATAGGTTTCGCCAAATTTCAGGGAACGCATCAACTTGAATGCATTATCCAGATTTTGTGTATAGACGGAAGAAGTCAGTCCGTATTCACAATCATTCGCCCAAGCTATGGCGTCATTGATATCAGTGTATTCAACAACGGGTAGGATAGGACCAAAGGTCTCTTCCTGTATAATATCCATTTTCTGAGTGGCACAATCCAAAACTGTTGGCTCAAAGAAATATCCCTTTGTTCCGATCCGATGACCACCACACAATAGTTTAGCGCCTTGTTCAATTGCTCTTGCCACTTTTTTCTCCATCGCAGCCAACGCATTAGCTTCGATCAGCGGTCCCATATCCAGATCAGCAATTTCATTCGGATCACCAACTTTCACCTGTTGCATGCCGGCAACAAGTTTTTCCATGAAGACATTTTTAATCTTTTTATCTACATAAACCCGTTCCGCGCAGTTACAGACCTGTCCCGTATTAATCACACGTGAAGCGATAATCGATTTAACAGCCAGATCAATATCCGCATCAGCCATCACAATAGCAGGTGCTTTTCCACCCAATTCCAATGAAACTTTCGTGATATTAGGAGCCGCAGCAGCCATTGTCTGTTGTCCGGCACCAACACTTCCTGTCAGACTGACCATACCGACTTTAGGATTAGCAGCTAATTCATGGCCAATAACAGAACCGCGTCCATTCACCAAATTAAATACTCCAGCAGGCAAACCAACTTCTTCTACGATTTGTGCAAAAACATATGCGTTTTCAGGCGTCAGCTGACTTGGTTTTACAACTATCGTGTTTCCAGTAATCAAAGCAGGAGCTGCCTTACGAGCAACAAGGAAGAACGGAAAATTCCAAGGGAGAATACCCGTTGTAACACCAATTGCCTTCTTAAACAGGAAGATACTTTCTCGTGGACGATCACTGGGAATAATCTCACCTTCATATCGACGTGCCCATCCTGCCATATAATCGATATAATCAGCAGTAAATAGTACTTCTACATTTGCAAGTCCCTGTGTTTTACCACCTTCGCGTACGATTATGTCGGTCAGTTCTTTCTCTCTTTTACGAATTCCTGCTGCAATCTTAATCAAATAGGCTGCTCGTTCTATAGAAGGTGTTCTTTCCCATTGCTCCTGAGCCTTTTCCGCAGCATCGATTGCTTTTTTCGCATCGTCTACTGTACCGTCCGGCATAAGTGAGATAACTTCTTCAGTAGAAGGATTTAATACTTTAATCCATTTCCCAGATTCATTCTCTATAAATCTGCCATTAATAAACATTTTCAATTCCTTCATGGTAATTATCTTTTTAGGTTGAAATTTGAATTTAAATGTACGAGAAAGAATATATGATGATGTTTTAAAAATGATATTAGTTATTTCATAAATGATATATTTCTGGAATACAGGCT
>NZ_QUDI01000095.1:0-1683 GCF_003477465.1 Parabacteroides sp. AF48-14 | reverse complement strand
AGAGACTGTGTGAAAAAGACTTATTCTCCAATCAGATCAATACGCAGCCACGTTGTTTTTTGAAAAGTGAGATAGCCCCAAAAAGGCTGTTTAGAACGATAAAAGTCGATATGAGCGAATGAAATAGACTTTTATTGAGTTCCGACAAGCTATTTGCTATCCTCGATAACAAATAAGGTATCGAAGACAAAGAACACAATCGTTTGATATTATAAGCGGTTGTATATAAATCTATTTCAATCTGTACTTTCTTTCTTGACCTGAGTAAAAGAGGCACTTTCCCCATCCAGCGTTTGACAGTGCCAAATACATGTTCAATCTGACTTTTTCTCTCCCTGATCAACTCTTTCATTTGATCCGATTCCATCCGTTGAATATGGTCCCGGCGGTAAGACTCGTGTTCTGATACCTTAAGTGTACGACCCTGTTTTGATCGGGTACATTTGCCAAAGAGCGGACATCTGAGACAATAGTCCTTAGAGGCCTGATAAATATAAAATACCGTATCACCATGTTTTGCCGTCCGTTGTTTTCGGCGGAGTTTCCTTCCCCATGAGCAAATGTATGTATCTTCCGATTCATTGTATGTAAATGATACTCCGTTCTTTCGATTATGCGTTTGAGAGCGACTTTCGGCTAAAGGTATCGCACATTGGGTCTTCCCATTTGATTCTATGTGTGCTATCTGAGCAATATTGCCATACCCTCTATCAGCTTCTACTATTTCAGGAACGATCTCCATCTGTTCCTGTATCTTAGTAAAGTTTTCCTCCAAAGCATTGCTATCGTTTCCATCCTTAATAACCTCATCTAATACGATCATTTGATTTTTACCGTCTACCCCGACTTGTACATTATATCCGGGGATATAACCGTCACGGCTCGGTAACAAACGCGCTTGCGGATCTGTAACGCAGTAAGTATTTTTCGATTTCTCCTTTAGTTGGGCTTGAATGGATTTGAGTTCCTCTATTTCTTGATTCAACAGCTCTATCTTTTTCGACATCTCTGCCATTGACATACTTAATTCCATAGAGCTGTCTTCAGTCTGATCATTCTCTTCCAGCTTTGATAGATAACCATCCAAGAGCTCTTCCATGTGAGTTATTCTGGATGCTATTATTGTGTCCGTCCATATCTTTTCCTTGGAAGTACAAGCTTTCACTTTGGTCCCGTCAAAAATAATCTTGTTGCCTTCAATATAACCTTCCTTTTTTAGAAAATTACGAAAGCCTAACGTCATCTCTCTGATCGCATTCCCATTATCCTTTCGGTAGTCCGAGATTGTCTTGAAATCAGGATGAAGATCACACATAAGCCATTTTAGTTCTATGTTGCGATAGGTCTCTGTTTCTAAACGACGACTACTGCTGATACGGTTCAAATAACCGTATAAATACAATTTTAAGAAAAGAGTCGGATGATACGACTTTCTTCCTCGAAGTGATTGACCTTTATAAATATATTGTGCGGGATCCTTTTGATACAATAAATCTACCAACTTATCTATCAATCTAACCGCATTCTCCGGCGATATACTATCTTCAAGACTCGTGTACAACTGGAGTTGATTACGATCTGTTCCTGTTATATAGTGCATAGTTCTTATTTTTTCTGTCCCTTAAAGATAAGAATTCTATTACTCTTTTACAATTTCTTCTTGGGCTTTTTCACACAGTCTCT
>NZ_QUDI01000094.1:0-1783 GCF_003477465.1 Parabacteroides sp. AF48-14 | reverse complement strand
CCAGGGCGTCCTGAAAGAAAAACTGACCACCTTAGGCTACCGCCCGGGAATGCGCTGCTTCACCCCCAAAATGGTCGCTTGCATTGTGGAGCATTTGGGGGAGCCGTGAGATAATGTGCGACGTTGTCTTAGGGCTGTAAGCCCGGCAGATCTCAGCCCAAGGCGTGAGCCTTGGGTTAAAAGCAATCACCTCCTGTCTTCGAGCCCTCGTATGTTTGCAAAGAATTATTAGAATCGAATAAAAAGTATTATATTTGTAAACAAAAACGAGAAGGGGTGTATGGGGATAGCAACGAGCCCTATATAACGTAAAAACGTATATCGCCTTACAGATTCTGCGCCCATACATCATTCTTCTTAGAGCCTCAGTATCCAGGAAACAAGCTATATGCTTGTATTCCGCATCTATTTACGAGGAAAGGCCAAGGAGAAATCCCTTCGTTAAAAAAACGAGAAAATGAAAGCATTAAAAGCAGTAGTAGGGATTGATGTGTCTAAAGATCACTTCATGGTATGTTACAAATCAAGAGACAGTAAAGTAATCAAAGGAACTCGTAGTTTCAACAACAACGAGTCTGGCTTTTCGGAATTGCTGGATTGGTGTTCTAAACGATCGGATATCAAACCTGATTTTGCGATGGAAGCAACAGGCGTATATCACGAAAAATCAACAGATTATCTGTATAAGAATAGCTGTCAGGTCAGTGTAGTATTGGCCAATAAAATCAAGCACTATGCAAAAAGCCAGAATATCAAAACGAAAACGGATAAGAGTGATGCCTCAGTGATAGCGAATTACGGATTGGAACGGAATCCTGCGGCCTGGAAACCCATGACTCCTAAGTTCTTTTTGTTACGTCAAATGTGTCGTGAAATGTTGTCATTCAAACTGGATTTGACACGAGCCAAAAATCAACGACATGCCCTGGAATATGCCTACGGCATATCCGAACAGGTATTAAAAGTGAAAGACGAACAAATCCTGTTTTTAAACAAGTCTATCCGAATCATGGAGGAAGATATCTGCCGGGTCTCACAGGAAGATAAGGCCTTTGATGCCAGGGTTAAATTGCTGACAAGCATTCCTGGACTCAGAGTCATCACAATCATTACAATCCTTTGTGAAACGGACGGTTTTGCGTCGTTTAATAACCTCAGACAGATAGTTAGTTGTGCTGGTCTGGATATATCCGAAAAAGAATCGGGACAAATGAAAGGTCGCTCCAAGATATCTAAAACAGAGAATAGCCATCTACGTCAATGCTTGTACATGCCGGCTCTATCAGCTTGCAGTTGTAATAAACCCATAAAAGGTCTTTATGAGCGAATTGTGGAACGAAACCCAACGATTAAACGTAAGGGGATTATTGCCGGTATGAGGAAATTATTAATATTGGTATTTGTGTTGTGAAAAAAAGGCGAAGCGTATGATCCCGATTTTCAGTGGGGAAGAACGAAGACATCAGGGAACGATGAGACTAAGTCTTCTTATTGTTCCAGCTCGAAGAGCTGTCTTTAAGCCGATCAAAAAGAAGCAGGACCTGAAGTCTTCTTATTGTTTGCTGCAAATATACGTATTTTAACTGATTAAAAAGCCTTTTTGTTTGCTTTTTATCATAGTATCTGTAAGGGCGATACCTTGTGACACAGGATGTTACCGGTGCCGCCCTTACAGGTAGGGTGTCCAAAAACTGTCGTTCAAATTAGGATAATAGAGCACTCGATTTTTTAGTATTCTAAGTTCTACTATTTATAGTTTGTCATGTGATGAATATTTTATTCA
>NZ_QUDI01000093.1:0-1904 GCF_003477465.1 Parabacteroides sp. AF48-14 | reverse complement strand
GTTCATTAGTAAGTACATACACTGCTTTATATTTACCTTTCAGTGTATCCCCGTGAAAAACTATCCCCGAAATACCCCTTATAGATAGATTAAAGAGAAGAAAGGGAATAGTCTTATCAGACATTTCGCTACACACAATTAAATGATTGTTGGGCTTATAATCAAATGGGTGAATATTACTTCGCTGATTATACCAATTTGTAATTACCATTCCGCCTGTACCGGCCGCGGGTTCATAAGTAACCCCAGTATCTGATCCTAACAACGTAGATACCAGCTTCGATAAGCAAGCCGGAGTAAAATCTTGTTTATTATTTTTTCTATCTGCGTGTTCGTCTTCAAAATACTCATGAAACCAGTCGTAGCTTACATCACATTTGAAATAATCAAGAAATGATTTAAACACAAGGTTGCGTCTATTTTTATCACCAAAAAGAATTTCCATAACTCTTCCTGGTGCCTGGTAACTATCAGTTATATCCAGTAATTTATTAATATCTTCGAGAATCATATTATGTACTTTTCATGGTTTAATTTAAGCTCATTATTTGTCGATTGAGCATAAATAGTAGTAGTCTGGATACTCTCATGGCCAAGCATACGCTGAACCTGTTCAATTGGCATGCCTCTCTTTAAAGCAGTTGTTGCCGCCGTTCTACGGAATCTGTGTGGATGCACATTTTTTATTCCAACCCTTTTACCTAAGCTGCGCAACATTGATTCGACTGCGCTCTTAGAGATACGGCAGGGCTTCATATTACTGGCTATAGCTCCATTCATGCCATCCCAATCAGATATAAACAACGCTTCTATATCATCATTTCGAGATTCGAGATATTCCTTCAACGCTAACTTACAGCGCGATGATAAATATACAACGCGATATTTCTTACCTTTACCAAGCACTTCTATCTGCCCGTCGAGCAGATTTACATCTTCTCTATTTACTCCAATCATTTCAGATACTCGGCACCCTGTAGAGAACAGAAATTCAATGATGGCTTTATTTCTCTTAGTTTTGGCTTCGTATCTCAATTTTTCCATTTCGTCTTCACTTAAAGGATTCCGTATTTTTTTTACCTGACGAACGCCTTTTATCCGACTAACTGGATTCCTGCCTATAAGTTCTTCCTCTACACACCAGTTGAAAAAACTGTTCATTACACGTCTGATATTATTAAGTGTATTATCACTTGATTTCTCTATCTTTTTATAAGCCAAATAAAGGCGAACATCTTCTGTTGTAATTTCCTTAATGTGTTTTCCTACTTTATTCAGGAAGCAGGAAAGAATAGTACCATAATATGTTAACGAGTTGGGAGATAGCCCTTCAACCGCTTTTGCAACAAAGAATTTTTGATAAATTGTCTTGTCGGTATCATCATACAATACTATAGCTGTTTCCTTTTTTGTCAAATCATAATCTTTTAGCACATAAGATAAAGCCTCTAATATTATGGATATGTTTTCGGTGGGTATTTTACCGTACAAGATATCCCTAAAATCACTTATTAATTTCTCTTTCATATCATTTATTTATTAATGAAGCCCATACGTTGTCTTTTTCCCAAAACCAAAGAAAGCCTCCAGCACTTTTGCGTTTTTTGTCACAACACTGACGAATGTTCCTTGCAGTTATTCCCAATGTTCGACCAGCTTCCTCAGATGATTTAAAAACAGCAAATCTGCCATCTCTAATTGCCACGACTTCTTTTGCATTCCATCCACCAATATCAAGCCTTGGACTCAGGTTTTTTATGCCAATACTTTTGATTCTTTCAATTTTATCAGCATAAATATATTCATTCATTTTTCGCCCCTTGTTATGTGGAATAGAACCTTTCAGAAACCTGCCTGTAACCGGATTACGATTTATTTTGATAGGTTCGATATAAAGTTCCATA
>NZ_QUDI01000092.1:0-2120 GCF_003477465.1 Parabacteroides sp. AF48-14 | reverse complement strand
GTAGTGCGTAACGATAGTGTGACAACGGTGATCATCCCGGATATAAGGTAATAGTTCAAATCCCAAAAGAAGTGAGTCATGAAGAGACGGGTATTATTAAACAACGAAAAGCACAGAACAGATGTCCCGTATGTTGAAATAGGTGGCGTGAAGTGGGCTACAACCAGCCTTATCACAGATATACAAACGGGAGATAACTATTTTGCGGATCTTCCTGAAACATTTGGAAGCATGTTTCAATGGGGGCGTCGTTATGGAGCACCTTCTTCTGTAAAAACGTGTCAGACTGGACAGATGACGATAAATCAAGGACAGGATTTAAACAACGCTTCTAAGTTGATAGGAAACAATTGGAGTGCTAATCCAGGTCCATATCAATATGCTTGGTGTTCTGAAACAAATTCTGATAGGTATCCAACTTTATGGACTCCAGATAAGGGTCCGTACGATCCCTGTCCTGACGGATGGAGAGTCCCTACTTTTGAAGAGCTTGGAATACTTTATAATGCAAAATATAAGGTAAGAGAAAATCTAAATGGAGTAGATGGATGGTATATAGGTGATAGCCGAGAAAAGTCTATGTTTATTCCTTATCAGCCAAATATGTCATGGAGCGTACCAAATTTGGATTCTACATTCTTGGCATTGTTACCATGTGTTTTAGATACGGATAGAACTACACTTTATTTCGCAATATTAAAATCAAATGAGTTCCAATATCAAAGAGCATTCATGTCTTCTGGTGGGGTAATTCGAGCCGTAAAGATATAGCTCATATCTGTCCAGAAATGAAATAATGAATTAATTAAAAAAAGGAGATAAAACAATGGGAATAACAATGTTAACAAGTATTAACGGGGGGGGGGGGGTAAACACCTCTTAAACCAAGATTTAGACCGACTTTCGGCGGAAAGGAGGTTGGTATGAGAAGGGCACTTATTGGTAAGAAAAAGAAGTTGTTCATACAACGGTTTTATCCGGCTGGCACATACAACTGGCCTGTCCCTCCTGGATGCACAGAGATTGATGTATTCTTAGTGGGTGCTGGAGCTGGTGGCGGAAATGGATACGGGGTATATGGTGGTGGATCTGGGTACACAAAGACATATAAGAAATCAAATACATCTTCCGGGTCCTATAACTCTTGGGTGAAAGATGGGGATGCTATTAGAGTCACGCCAGGACAACAGATTAAAATCGTTGTTGGAAAAGGGGGATTGGGAGGGGTGAATACATCCGGTCGTAATCCCCGATACGGTGAAGATGGTGGAGCTACTTCTGTTACAATAGGAAGCACTACTTATATCGCTGAAGGAGGAAAGGCTTTTAAAGGAGAAACAGATTCAACAGGAAAACAGATATTACCAAGTGGAGGTGTAGCTTGTTCTGCTGCTGGAGGATGGGGACCTGCGGCAGACGCATCTTACAGTGATGGACAACAACCGCCAGAAAGAAGTGGAGTTATTTTAGGAACAAGCCAAGGTCATACAACCAGGGATTTTGGTGAGATAGAATTTGAACCAAATGCCGGTGGTACATCCGGAGGTAAAGGCGGTTATGGTACAAAAAAATACGAGCCGCTTAGATCAACAGGACATACAGAAGGCTCTGGGCAAGATGGATCGAGTTATTCCGGATATGATACTTATGCCGAATCCGAAGGAGGGGCAGGATACGGTGGTGCTGGCGGAGTTGGCGGATGTCATGAAACATCTGGTAGGCCTCATGGATCAGGTAAAGGAGGTGACGGTGGTGATGGAACTGTTGTTATCCGTTATTGGGCGTAGAATAGATTGTATAAACTTAAACTTTTAAAGACATGGTATTAGTAATTATTTCATTAGCAATCATCGCAGCTATACGACTGCGGTGTGCATAAAGGCAAAGGGCGTGCCTTACAGTATTAGCGCTACATATTATTCGCTCGATCACAAACTGATCTTTGGTGCAAGCATGGCACTAACAGCAATGTTCCTGTTTCCGGTTGTATGGGAGCTAAGTACGAGCTTTACAATGCGCTTGTTAGCAATGGCCGCCTGCATCGGCCTAATCGGGGTCGGCCTGGCCCCCGATTTCCGCGATGACTGGATCAACAAGATCCACTGCGGGTCGGCAGCGTT
>NZ_QUDI01000091.1:0-2384 GCF_003477465.1 Parabacteroides sp. AF48-14 | reverse complement strand
TGGGTGCGATACGTCGCTGTGTAAGTAATTGTTAAACTTAGATTTAACCCGTTGTTTCGTCAACGGTAGCCTATGGACAGATGCACCAATAGTAATATACTGTATCAAAGCTGTCCAGACAAGGTAGCCCTTCCGAAAGGAGCAGTCAGAACCGTGAGGGAAAGACAATGGCTGTTAGTATCATACAGTCAGGGAGCTTGGCTTGGGTGGTATGGTTAGCGTAAGCGAACTGTCGTCTAAACGTCGTAAGGTTGAAGAAGCCAAAGATACTGATAGGCTTCAGCCCAAAAGGGAAGCAGTCGGTTATTCCTCTCCATTCTGGGAATACACGAACAGAGTACTGCCGGTGTAATAGACAGAACCTAACCCACTTATAAGTTACTTGCACGGAACGTAGTAAGCCCGTATTTCTCCTGCCAATGACAGGTAAGCAGACCGTAAGGAATGCCGAATGGAGTGCGGGTATAGGATTGCAGAAAAAGCGAATGCCACCCTGTAATGGGGTGAATAGGGATTGAAACATCATCCCGCTGCGAAAGCAGGCTGACTTCTGCGGTAGGTGATTCTTTACAAGAAACTTTTAGAACTTTTAAAAGGAGAAAAGCAAATGAACGAAATTAAAAAATCGTGTGCATCGACTGACCAAACGCAGAGCAAATGGGACAGTATAAATTGGCTCAAATGCGAAGCTGCGGTTCAAAAGCTACAAGCGCGTATTGTAAAGGCTCAAAAAGAGGGTCGCCACAACAAGGTCAAAGCCTTGCAGTGGACACTGACCCACTCGTTTTACGCTAAAGCATTAGCGGTAAGACGTGTAACTTCCAATAATGGGAGTAAAACGGCTGGCGTCGATATGGTAACATGGAAAACGCCAGATGCTAAAGTGTGTGCAATAACCGAACTGAAAAGGAGAGGTTATACACCCCAACCTCTGAGACGAGTACATATCAGAAAGAGTAACGGGAAATTAAGACCATTGGGTATACCAACTATGAAAGACCGGGCTATGCAGGCATTGTATCTGATGGCACTGGCTCCCGTAGCTGAAACAACGGCTGATGCCAATTCTTATGGTTTCAGAAAAGAAAGGAGCACGGCAGATGCCGTTCAACAATGCTTCAATGACCTGGCAAGGACGACATCCCCACAATGGATCTTAGAAGGTGATATCAAAGGTTGTTTCGACCATATCAGTCATGAATGGTTGCTTGACAATATCCCTATGGATAAAGTTTTGCTCCGTAAATGGTTGAAAAGTGGATTTATTTTCAACAAGCAACTTTTTCCGACAGAGGAGGGAACTCCTCAAGGCGGCATCATCTCCCCAACTCTTGCAAATATGACTTTGGACGGACTGGAAAAACTGCTTGCCGATAGCTTTCCGATAAACCGCTCGAAGAAAAATTACTATACTCCTATGATAAATCTTGTTCGCTACGCGGATGATTTTATTATCACAGGAGAGAGTAAGGAGTTGTTGGAGAACCATGTTAAACCATTAGTCATTGAGTTTCTTCAAGCAAGAGGGCTTACCTTATCAGAAGAAAAGACTAAGATAACTCATATAGAAGAAGGGTTTGATTTTCTTGGGTTCAATATCAGAAAATATAAAGGCAAGTTTATCACAAAACCATCCAAGAAGAGTCGAAAGAGATTTTTAGATAAGGTTCGTGAAATAGTGGACAAGAACAAGTCTTCTAAGCAACAATCTTTGATACGATTGCTAAACCCAGTCATTAGAGGATGGGCGAACTACTACAAGGGGTGTTCTGCATCGGAAACTTTCCGTAAAACAGATGCACAAATTTTCAACAAACTATGGCGATGGTCTCGCAGAAGACATCCCAAAAAAGGTAAACGATGGATTGCCAACAAGTATTATCACACTGTAAGAGGTAGAAGCTGGACTTTTGCCGTACCGCTTGAAAACAGGAAAGTGGATAAATACCACACTCTTGTGAGATTGTCGGATACGAAAATAAAGCGACATATCAAAATCCGCAGTGAGGCCAACCCATATGATGCCGATTGGAAAGATTTCTTCGATCAATACAAGACCCGAAGAATGCTTGCACACTTAGACGGCAAGCAATATATCTATCGCCTGTGGAATCAGCAAATGCAATGTTGCCCTGTGTGTGGCAAGCACATCACACGGGAAACTCCCTGGAAAATTACTGAAATGACAGGGAGCAGTAGAAAGGCGAAAGTCCTAATACATGATCATTGCAGCCGAATTACTAACAGAAATAAATGGAAGTTACTATGAGCCGGCTTTTAGTTACAAATAAAAGTTTTGAATTGCTTGAGCCGTATGAGGGGAAACTCTCACGTACGGTTCTTAGAGGGGAAAGCTCCCGTAAGGGGGCTGACCTACTCGACAT
>NZ_QUDI01000090.1:0-2425 GCF_003477465.1 Parabacteroides sp. AF48-14 | reverse complement strand
CTGTGACGTGCTAAGTTGTGTATGTGATTGTTCAACTGGCTATTACAAGAAAGTAATAATCTGATTGAACCTGCTGTTTCGTCAGCAGTAGCCTACGGCAGGTGCATTACCAGTAATGGTTTTGTACTAAGCTGCTCGGACAATGAAGCCCTTCCGAAAGGAGAAGTTTGAACCGTGAGGGGAAAACAACTGCTATTAGTGTCATATAGTAGGGGAGCTAGGCTGGATGGTATGAATAACAAAAGTGAACTGTCGCTTAAACATCGTGATTGTAGAAAAGCCAAAGACTACTGACAGGCTTTACCAAAAGGTATGCAGTCGGTTAATCCTCTTGATGCTGGGATTACACGAACATTAGTACTGCCGGTGAAAAGACAGATTCTAACCCATCTTATTGTCACATATACAGAACACGGAAAACCCGTATCTCTCCTGAATTTCAGGACAGTGAACCGCAAGGTGAGCCTATGGGGGTGCGGGTATGGGATTGCAGAAAAAGCGAATGCCATCCTTGTAATGAGGGGGATATGAGTTGAGTCCTGTTTCTGAATTAAATGGAACAACATCACTCACCACGAAAGTGGGCAGACTTCTGCGTTAGGTAACTCTTTACAAGAAACTTTTAGAACTTTTTAAAGGAGAAAAGCAAATGAACGAAATTAAAACCTCGTGTGCATCTACTGACCAACAAATCACTATTTGGGAAAGCATAGACTGGAAGAAATGTGAAGCAAAGGTTAAGAAGCTACAAGCTCGTATTGTAAAGGCTCAGAAAGATGGTCGCCACAACAAGGTGAAAGCCTTGCAGTGGATATTGACCCATTCGTTTTACGCTAAAGCATTAGCGATAAAACAAGTAACTTCCAATAAAGGAAGTGATACAGCAGGTGTTGATGGAGTAACATGGTCTACTCATCTCTCCAAATCAAAAGCAATTTCCGATTTGAAGCGAAGAGGCTATACTCCCCAACCTCTAAAAAGGGTGCATATTAAGAAGAGCAACGGGAAGTTGCGCCCACTGGGAATACCGACAATGAAAGACAGGGCAATGCAAGCATTGTATCTGCTGGCATTAGAACCCATATCGGAAACTACCGCTGATAAAAGCTCTTTTGGATTCCGTAAACACAGAAGTACAAAAGATGCAATCAGTCAGTGTTTTCTGCATTTATCTCCTGATTATCAATGTAAATGGATTATGGAAGGAGATATAAAAGGCTGTTTTGACCACATTAGTCACAAATGGTTGATAGACAACATACCAATGGACAAAATAATGTTGAAGAAATGGCTTAAATGCGGGTTTGTGCTTAACAAACAACTCTTTCCGACAGAAGAAGGTACTCCGCAGGGCGGAATTATCTCCCCGACTTTGGCGAATATGACATTAGATGGTTTGCAGGGTCTACTTGCAAAGCGATTTAAGGCGATAAATACAAGAAAAATGTATTACAACCCAAAAGTCTATTTGGTCAGATATGCGGATGATTTCATTATTACCTGTGAAAACAGAGAAACACTGGAAAATGAAATCAAGCCGATGGTCAAAGAATTTTTAGCGGTCAGAGGTCTTACTCTCTCCGAAGAAAAGACGAAGATAACCCATATAGATGACGGATTTGATTTTCTTGGATTCAACATCAGAAAATATAAAGGAAATCTTCTCATTACCCCATCGAAAGATAAGGTGAAGAAATTCTATGGGAAGATAAAAGAGATTGTTGAACGCAACAAGTCTGCGAAGCAAGAGATACTTATAAGACTTCTAAACCCCGTGATAGATGGTTGGGGAAATTATTACAGGAACTGTGTTGCCTCAGAGACATTTAACAAGTTAGACCATATGATTGTGCGAAAACTCTGGAGATGGTCGTTTAGAAGACACCCCAAAAAGGGAAAGCGTTGGATTAAACAACGATATTTCCATTCTGTAGATGGGAACAACTGGATATTTGGAACACAGTTGGAAGAAGAAAACACGGGACAACTATTTTCTCTTAAAAGATTGTGTGACAAGAAAATAATAAGACATATCAAAATATGTAATGATTCAAATCCTTATGACCCACAATGGGAAGTCTACTACAAAAAACGACGCACCCAACAGATGTTGGAACACTTCAATGGCAATCGAACCATTTTAAGGACATGGGAAAATCAAATGCAAAGATGTCCTGTATGTGGTGAACCCTTATCGGACAAAACCACATGGACATTAACCCATAAAACGGTAAATGGTAAGAAGATTAAATATCTGACACATAATAAATGCTGTAAAATCACTGACACCAACAAATGGAAATTACTTTGAGCCGGTTTCATAACAGAAACTTTGAGTTGCTTGAGCCGTATGAAGGGAAACTTTCATGTACGGTTCTTAGGGGGGAAGGCTCCCGTAAGGGAGCTGACCTACCCGGCTATCGGG
>NZ_QUDI01000009.1:0-127917 GCF_003477465.1 Parabacteroides sp. AF48-14 | reverse complement strand
TGGTGCTAAGGTTAAATCTCTTGTTTATGATGTTAACGATCAGAAAGCAACCGTAAATGCCCAGACCGGTATTTTAGAATCATCTGAAGTTACTGTTAAGAACGACCTGTTCTACGTAGCTACAGAACCGACTCCTGCCAGCCTGTTCACAGCTCCGAAACACGTACAGTTGAAGGCTATCAACGGCGACATGGTTGCTGTAGGTAAAGACAACTTCGGTGCTGTTGCTCGTGAAGGTGACTTGAAAGCTGCTTACGAAAAGGTAGACTTCACATTCTATCTGGATACAGCTCGCTACACAGACAATGAAGGTAAGGATCTGGTAACTCCGACTTACTATGTAACCAAAGGCTTTGCCGCTGATACAACAGCTAAGATTGATGCTTACAGATTGTATATGTGTGTTGCTTCTGACTCTGCAAGTGCTGCTAAGGTTAATCCTGAACAATATTCTTATGACAATAAGACAAGAATCCAGTTCCGCAACGTTGTTCGCTACGGTGCAGATTCTCTGATCGTCAACAATATTGCAAAGGCTGATACTTTGAAGGAAGCTAAGACAAATATCTACCGCTTCAACTTCTTGGTAGACAAAGACAACGAAGGTTACTACAACATCCTGAACGGTAACAATTATGTTCAGAATGTAAACGGCGTATTGGTTGTTACCGGTAACCAGGCTGATGCTTTGAAGGTCGCTGTAGAAACAGCAGAAGCTCCGACAGCCAACGAATCTGCTCCTTCTGTAACAGAAGTAACAGTGATCGCTGCTGAAGGTAATGTTCAGATCATCGGTGCTGCCGGCAAGAAAGTTGTTATCACTAACATCTTAGGCCAGACAGTCGCTAACACAGTCATCACTTCTGACAACGCAACCATCGCTGCTCCTGCCGGTGTAGTCGTAGTTGCTATCGAAGGCGAAGAAGCTGTAAAAGCAATCGTAAAATAAGAATGAAATTATAATCAAATAATTCGACCGCGCGGGGTTGTGCGGGATGCGCGTAGAGACGGACGGCCGTCCGTCTCTACATTACGGATGAATATCCGTTTATCCCATACCAATGCCAATTACCCTGCGACAGGCGAACAAGCGGTCAGATTTAATATTAATAATACTAAAGTAATGAAATTAAAAGTTCATCTGCTTTTCCCTCTGTGAAGACCGAATGCAGACACAAAACAAGCCCCGACAGTTTGAATGCTGCCGGGGCTTCGTTTTTATTTTCCATGAAAAGGTGCTTTCCGTCAAAAGAGAGCATCCATAACGTGATACTGCTATCACAAAAATAATCTAAAAAAGCTTCGTTAATAATCAAAAGGTTATTATCTTTGTGGTGTTATCATGATGACGCTTGAAGGGCTAAAGGCCGGATGGAAGACCTGATTGGCCAATTAGACTTCCATTCCCGCTTCTACTCCATGATTCTGGCCGATGAAATGGCTACGGAAGCGGAACTACTTGAAGCTATTGATGAAATGCTGGACGAGTACATTGAACTTCGAGAGCAGATTCACAAACTTCAAGGTTGAACAGAAGGGGAGCCTGGCCAAGGCTTCCCTGTCTGCTCAATCTAAAAAAACAGGAGGAATGAAAATGAATGCGAAACAGAAATTGAATGATTTAATAGCAGAGTATTGTCTTTTGAAAACGGAAGAAGAACGTACGGCATTTGATAACAAGATGAAGCAAATGTTGGCTGAGATGGATCCGGAAGAACGAAAATCTTTCCGCATGGCTTTTCTTGAGTCTGCAAAGATAGCTTTGTCTGATGCGCGAGCTATTAAGGAGGATGTGGATTTTCGTTTGCAACTGAACGGTATAGAGGAGTATTTATCCCTTTCCAAAATCGCCGAAGATTACTTTGGTAAAAGCCGTAGCTGGTTGTATCAGCGTATTAATGGTTTAAATGTAAATGGTAAACCTGCACAGTTTACGGAAGAAGAAAAAAAACGTTTTGGAGAAGCTCTTCAAGATATTAGTCGTCGTATAAAAGATACAGCTGTTCGATTTAATTGATAAAACTTATAAATATGCTTTTGGCAGGTTATATTCTTTGTTGTAGCTTTCGTTATCATTCCTAAAAAATACACCTCATTCCGCTCATTTGAAATAAGTTATTAAATATTCTGATTATATTTGCAAGTTATCAACAGGAAAGACGACTTTTCAACAAAACAGGCATTGTTTTCGTTGAACGGGTTTGTGTTAGGTTTTTAATGTTTAGTTTTGCTCCCGAATAAATAGACAAAGTATGGGAAAGATTATCGCTTTAGCAAATCAGAAAGGTGGGGTAGGTAAGACTACCACTACGATTAATCTGGCTGCGTCACTGGCTGCACTCGAGAAAAAAGTGCTGGTGGTGGATGCGGATCCGCAGGCTAATGCTTCGTCGGGGTTGGGGGTGGATATCCGGAATGTGGAACTCTCCATCTACGAATGCCTGGTCAACGGTGACGATCCGAAAGGGGCTATTACCAATACAGAGGTGGAAGGATTGGATATTATCCCTTCCCATATCGACCTCGTGGGTGCGGAGATTGAAATGCTGAACATGGAGAACCGGGAACAGATATTGAAACAAGTGCTGGTCCCGCTGAAAGACCGGTATGATTATATCCTGATCGACTGTTCTCCCTCTTTGGGCCTGATCACGGTGAACGCCCTTACGGCTGCCGATTCGGTGATGATACCCGTTCAATGCGAATATTTTGCGCTGGAAGGTATCAGCAAACTGTTGAATACGATAAAGATTATCAAATCGAAGCTGAATCCCGCTTTGGAGATCGAAGGCTTCCTGCTGACGATGTACGATTCGCGTCTTCGTCTGGCCAACCAGATATACGAAGAGGTGAAACGTCCGTTCCGGGACCTGGTTTTCACAACCGTTATTCAGCGTAACGTCAAATTAAGCGAAGCTTCCAGCTACGGCAAACCTGTGTTGCTTTACGATGCCGAGTCGAAGGGAGCCCTTAATCATATGCAGCTTGCACAGGAGCTGATAGATAAGAACAAATAATTCATAAGAGATGGCAGTAATGAAAAGATCGGCACTTGGCCGCGGATTAGATGCTTTGATAACGATGGACGACCTGAAGACGGGCGGTTCATCGTCTATTAGTGAAATAGAGCTGAGTAAAATCCAGCCCAATCCGGATCAACCCCGTTCTGTTTTTGAGGAAGAGACACTCGAGGAGCTGGCTACTTCCATCCGTTCCTTAGGCGTCATCCAGCGATAACGCTGAAAGAGACAGGGCCGGACAAATATATGATTATCTCCGGTGAACGCCGTTACCGGGCCTCTTTGAAAGCCGGGTTGGAGCGTATCCCCGCCTATATTAAGACCGCTGCCGACGAGAATGTCGTCGAAATGGCGCTGATCGAGAATATCCAGCGTGAAGACCTGAACTCGATCGAAATTGCCCTGGCTTACCAGAAGTTGATCGACAGCTACGGGCTGACGCAGGAGAAACTGAGCGAACGTGTCGGAAAGAAACGGGCGACGATCGCCAACTACCTCCGCCTCCTGAAACTTCCTGCCGAGATACAGATGGGGCTGAAGGATAAAAAGATCGACATGGGACATGCCCGTGCGTTGCTTCCCGTCGAAGATCCGGAAGTGCAGCTGGCCCTTTACGAGCAGATACTGGCGGAAGGATTGTCGGTGCGCAACGTGGAAGAGATCGTACGTGGCGGTGTAGATGCGGCAGCCCTTGAACAGGCAAAGAAAGAAAAGTCTGCCGAGCGGAAACCGAGATTGCCGGAGGAGTTCAACTTGTTGAAGGATCATCTGTCCAGTTTCTTCAATACGAAAGTACAATTGGTGTGTAACGATAAAGGAAAAGGTAAAATCACGATCCCCTTTGCATCGGAAGATGAACTGGAACGGCTGATCGGCCTGTTGGATAAGTTGAAATGAGAAACGGAAGAGTGATTCGGATGAGCCAAAAGATAAACAAAGTAATACTTATATTAGCCCTACTGTGTAGCTGTGTGTGGACCGGCTATGCACAAACGGAGATTACGGCAAAGCCGGATACGGTGATACCCCGCGATTCGGTTGTTACGGCTGTGGTTCCGACTCCGGGGGAAACAGCGGCCTCCGATTCGACAGTAAAAGCTGTGCTTTCGGCTGCCGACTCGTTACCCCAGCCCAAAGTGAAATTGAACGAGTTCAAGCCGGACCCAAACAAAGCCTTGCTTTATGCGTTGGTGCCGGGTTTGGGACAGATTTATAATAAGAAGTATTGGAAACTCCCGTTGGTGTATGGTGCCTTTATGGGATGTATGTATGCCATCACGTGGAATAACAAGAACTATAAGGATTATTCCGGTGCATATTTCGATATAATGGAGGACTACAGTAAGGTCCTGCAGGGACAGCAACCGGGGCATGAACCCTATGAGGGGCCCTGGAGTGATAGTTGGACGATCTTTGTGCCTGTCGGACAGGAGAGTTCGTATGTCTCGAACACCCAGTTCCAAGAGAACCTGAAGCGGCGGAAAGACTATTTTCGCCGTTACAGGGATTTGAGTATTATTATTACGGTAGGCGTGTACGCGATCAGTATAATCGATGCGTATGTGGACGCCCAGCTGTTTGACTTTGACATTTCTCCGGACCTGAGTATGCATTGGTCGCCGGAGGTTACGCCGAAGACCCGCTATACGCAGGCTTCGTACGGATTGAATTGCAGTTTTAAGTTCTAACATCATGAATAAAAACCTACTTATCCTATTCTGCCTGTTCTGCCTGATACAGCTATCCCGTGCACAGGATGCCATATTCGGCGAACCGCAGCATTCGACATTATCGACAGACTCGCTGTCTGACGTAGTGGGCCTGATACCTGAGAGCCTGGATGCCAATGTAGATAGTCTGTTGCATTCCTGGCACGTGCAATATTTTTCGAAAGTGGACGAATATTGCCATGATGACGAGGAGAATGTTTATTTTCCTGATTCCGTTTATATCGAACGCCTGGAACGTCTGCCAAGCGTGATCCGTCTGCCTACAACGAGGTGGTACGGGATTGTATTGATTTGTATGCCGCCCGCAAGCGCGACCTGGTGCGCTATATGTTGGGAATGGCAGACTTCTATTTTCCGATAATCGAGCAGGTGTTGGACAAGCACAATCTGCCTTTGGAACTGAAATACCTGGCTGTAGTCGAAAGTGCCCTGAATCCTGTTGCCCTTTCCCGTGTGGGAGCTTGCGGGTTGTGGCAGTTCATGCTACCGACCGGAAAGATATACGGCCTGGAGATAAACAGCCTGCTGGACGAGCGCCGCGACCCGGAAAAGGCAACCGAGGCTGCCTGTAAATACTTTGAAGACATGTATGCCATCTATGGCGACTGGAACCTGGTGCTGGCTTCCTATAACTGTGGCCCGGGTAACGTGAACAAGGCGATCCGCCGTTCCGGCGGCAAGACCGACTTCTGGGAGATCTTCCGCTATCTGCCCCGTGAGACGCGTTCGTATGTGCCGCTGTTCATTGCGGCCAACTACATCATGAATTATTATTGCGATCATAATATCTGCCCGTTGCAGACCAGCTTGCCGTTAGCGACCGATACGGTGATGGTGAGCAGTATGCTTCATCTGCAACAGGTTTCCGATGTGCTGGGTGTGGACATCGAACAGCTTCGCGCCCTCAATCCGCAATATAAGCGGGATATTATCCCCGGAAATACGAAACCGTCCGTGTTGAAGCTTCCCGCTAACCAGACATATGCCTTTGTTGACAAGGAAGATACCGTTTATACGCACCGGATCGAAGAACTTCTGGCGAACTGTGTGCCAGTCAATGCCGACGACGGATCGAAGAATCTGAGGCTCGAGAAGATCACGCACGTGGTTGCTTCCGGAGAAAACATCTATACCATCGCAAACCGCTACGGTGTGACCCCGAAAGATATCCGTAAATGGAACGGATTGAAGTCGAACCGCGTCGGTAGAGGAGCCCGCCTGCGCTTGCATGTCGATAACGGAGGAGTGACTTTTGCTTCTGCCAAGACACAGAAGGCGGAGAAAACAGAACCTGCCAAGGCTGTGCAGAAAGCGACTCCTGTCGCTACAAAGAGCAACCTGACCGCCCGCGCTACCGGTGGCAAGAGCCATACGTACACCGTACAGTCCGGAGACTCCCTGTATTCTATAGCCAAGAAATATCCGGGCGTTTCTACGAACGACTTGCAAAAGGTTAACGGGCTGACCAGCACTGATATCCGTCCCGGACAAGTCCTGAAAATACCTGTCGTCTAACTTTTTCTGTCGCTTTCGGGAATATATAAGCAAATATTTATATATATTTGCCTAATACACGTTTTAAATACGGAAGGGCAGTCAATATGAGCGACATAAATAATACAAAAGACACAACAGAGATGCTGCCGGCGCAGGAGGCTAAACCTGTCCTCTCGCCGGACGAACAGATGATACAGGACGGCTTTGACGAGCTGTTGCAGGATTATCTAAAATCAAACCATCGACGTAAGGTGGAACGTATAACGAAGGCGTTCAACTTTGCCAATCAGGCGCATGCAGGCGTGAAACGCCGTTCAGGCGAACCTTATATCATGCACCCGATAGCGGTGGCGCGTGTCGTTTGCCGCGAGATGGGATTGGGGTCGACATCCATCTGTTCGGCTTTGTTGCACGATGTTGTGGAAGATACCGAATATACGGTTGAGGATATTAAGGACATGTTCGGCGAGAAGATCGCCCAGATTGTGGACGGTCTGACGAAGATATCCGGCGGTATTTTCGGAGAACAGGCTTCGGCACAGGCGGAGAACTTCCGGAAGTTGCTGTTGACTATGAGCGACGATATCCGGGTGATCCTGATCAAGATAGCCGATCGCCTCCATAATATGCGTACGTTGGGTTCCATGTTGCCCGCGAAGCAGTTTAAGATTGCCGGTGAAACGCTTTACCTCTATGCTCCCTTAGCGCACCGTCTGGGGCTTTTTACCATTAAGACGGAACTGGAAGACCTGAGCTTCAAATACGAACATCCGCAGGAATATGCCTTTATCAACTGAAACTGAAATCGACCGAGGCTGCCCGTAACACCTTGTTCGAGCATTTCGCCGTGCCGGTGGACAAGAAATTGAAGGAAATGGGGTTGGACTATGAGATGCGCGCCCGTGTTAAGTCCGCCTATTCCATCTGGAACAAGATGGACAGTAAAGGCGTCAGCTTTGAGGATATCTACGATATATACGCTGTCCGCATTATCTTCGACCCGCTGCCGGGAGTGGATGAGAAAAACCAGTGCTGGGACATCTACTCCGCTATCACCGATATTTACCGTATCCGTCCCGACCGTATCCGCGACTGGGTGAGCCGTCCGAAAGCAAACGGTTACCAGGCGTTGCACCTGACCGTGATGGGACCCGACGGACAGTGGGTGGAGATACAGATCCGCAGCCGCCGTATGGACGAGATTGCCGAGAAAGGTTTTGCCGCCCATTGGAAATATAAAGAGCATAATGTGGAAGAAGATACGGAGCTCGATAAATGGTTGCAGACCATTACCGAGATTCTGGAAAGCCCGGACCCGAATGCGCTCGACTTCTTAGACACGATCAAATTGAATCTTTTCACCTCTGAAATATTTGTCTTTACCCCGAAAGGAGATATCAAGACGTTGCCGCAGGGGGCGACGGCACTCGACTTTGCCTATGCCCTCCACTCGGATATCGGTAATAAATGTATCGGGGCGAAGGTGAACCACCGGCTGGTTCCGTTAAGCCATCAGTTGGCAAGCGGCGACCAGGTGGAAGTCCTGACTTCCCGTTCGCAGACCCCCCAGCCGGAATGGTTGAACTTCGTGACGACAGCCAGGGCGCGTGCCCGCATCGACGGTATCCTGAAGAAGGGCCGTAAAGAAGCGGCAAAAGAAGGGGAGCTCAAGGTGATCGAAGCCCTTAAACGCAGCGCGCTGGAGGTCAATACGTCCAATCTGGATAAGCTCTGTATGTATTACGGTTTCTCCAAGCGTGAAGAGTTCTTCTATTCCGTGGAGAAAGGGGAGGTTATCTTGCCGGAGAATCTCGGCAAGCTGTTGAAGGAGAAAACGGACAACGTCTTGTTCAAGTATGTGAAACAGGCGCTCCGTGTCGCTACAAAGGCGACTACCGGCAAGAAAGAGGAAGACGAAAAAGAGCAACCGAAGGAAAAGCCGAAATATGATAAGAAGAAACCTTATATCCTGAAGGAGGAGGCTTTCGAACGCAATTATGTGATTGCCGACTGTTGCAAACCGATTCCGGGAGATGAGTCTTTGGGCTTTATCAACGACGACGGCAATGTGGTGGTCCACAAACGTTCCTGCCCGATCGCCATGCGCCTGAAAAGCAGCTTTGGCGAGCGCATCCTGAACACGGAATGGAGCAGCCATCATTCTTCGTTTGAGGCGACGCTCGAGATCAAGGGCATCGATTCGATGGGAGTGCTCAATACGATCACCCGTACGATCTCCGATGATTTCAATGTCAACATCATCCGTTTATTGATAGAGGCCAAAGACGGTGTGTTCGAAGGGAAGGTGAAGATGAAGGTGCACGATGTGGAGGATATCCAGCGGATGTGCGTCACCCTTTCAAAGATAAAGAACATCAAGTCCGTTGCCCGTGTAGCGGATTGAGCTATCAGGCAATGGAGATCAGATAGGCCGTGTAGCCGATGTAGCAGGCAATCATCGCAATCCCTTCGATCCGTGTAATCGTCCGTTTCTTGAAGAACCATCCGAAGATGTAAAGCAGCACGCACGAACCGATCAGCACGCCGAGGTCCAGATTTGTAATGCCCTGTATATTGAGCGGACTGATAGTCGCGCTGCATCCTAAGACGAAGAATATATTGAAAAGGTTGGAACCGATTACGTTTCCGATAGCCATTTCCGGATTCTTCTTTAGGGCGGCAACAACCGAGGTTGCTAATTCCGGCAGTGAAGTCCCTCCGGCAACCAGTGTCAGGCCGATAATAGATTCGCTGATACCTAAGCTGCGGGCGATTTCCGAGGCTCCGCTGACAAAGAACTGTCCGCCGTAGACCAATCCTGCTAAACCGCCGGCAATGAACAGGACGGACTTCCAGACAGGCATATCCTTGATTTCCGACTCGCCTTCGCTACTGCCGTTGTGGGCGATGGCGAACGTATATCCTAAGAAGATAAGGAAAAAGCACAACAGGAGCATACCGTCGCTGCTGCTGATCGTATTGGTCGCCGCTTTGTTGATCAGCACATCGTTTGCACAGATGAACAAGACGACGGAGGCCAGTATGCAAAGCGGGATTTCCTTGCTTAACGTACCTTTGGTTACACTGATCGGGACGATAGCGGCTGTACAACCTACAATCATCAGCGTGTTGAAGATATTACTTCCGACAACATTCCCGATCGCCATGTCCGCGCTACCTTTCAGCGCCGAAACGACACTGACAGTCAACTCCGGGGCGGATGTCCCGAAAGCTACGATTGTCAACCCGATCACCAAGCTGGAGATATGAAAGCGTTTGGCAATCGAGGCAGCCCCGTCGGTCAGTGCGTTTGCACCGACCAGGATAAGGAGCAATCCTCCGATCAAAAGGACGATATTCATCAGAATGGCAGGTCGTCGATCGGGTTAGCTGGACCGAAATCGGGAGCGGCTGATACGGCAGGAGCGGAGGCCGGTACGACGTTTTCCGGAGTCATGGCACCCGGTGCTGATTGAGGTGCGGCGGCCATCGGGCGTTCAACTTTCCAGGCACTGATGTTTGTAAACCAACGTCCCTGATATTCGCGGCTGTCTATGTCGAAAGAAACTGTAAGTTCTTCTCCGGGCTGTATGGCTGCCTGCTCGATGCGGTCTGCACCGAAGATCTGGAAGCATACTTTCTTGGGGTATTGGTCATGTGTTTCCAGGACATACTCCTGCTTTTTCCACTCGTTTCCACTTTTACTGATACCGCCTTGGACAGGCAGTACGGCGATGATTCTTCCCGTAATTTCCATGTTTATTGTTTTATTAAATTGCTGCGAAGGTACGATTTTCCGGCATAACAAGCTAATTCTTTGAGTCTGTTTTTACCTGCAGGAGGCTATTTGGGAGTGTCGAGAACCTCGAACGCATCCTTCATGGCGAGCAACTCTTCCTTGATTTGTTTCAACCTGTTCACGATCTCTTCGTGGCGGATGGTTGTGTCCGGGTTTTCTTTCAGCTTTTGCCGCGCCCCGGCCAGTGTCATGCCGCGTTCTTTCACCAGGTGATAGACCAGGCGTATGGCGTCGATATCTTCCTGGCGGTAGGAACGCGTTCCCTTGCCTGTCTTGCGCGGGCTGATCTGGTCGAATTCCTTTTCCCAGAAACGCAGTGTCGACTCGTTGACGTCGAACATCTGCGCCACCTCGCTGATGGAGAAATAGAGCTTTAGATTTTTATCTTTATTTAATGCCATCCTATTAAACAATGTTTAATCCATAACCTGGCCGTGATTTTCGGCAATCTGTATCATGCGGTCGTATTCTTCCGGAGTGAGGTCCATGTAGTAGTACTTGGACGGGTTGTCGTGTTTGCCGCGGACGATCACTTCGTAGTGGAGGTGCGGGCCGGTCGACTTACCGGTGTTTCCTACTTCACCGATCACTTCTCCGCGCTTCACCTTCTGTCCGACACGTGCACGGAACTTGCTCATGTGTCCGTAGAGTGTCTGGAAGCCGTGCCCGTGATTGATCATCAGACAGTTCCCGTATCCCTGTTTCCAGGCGGCGAAAGTGACGACGCCATCGCCGGTTGCATATATTTCCGTTCCTACTTTGGCGGAAAAGTCCATGCCGGAGTGGAAGCGGGGCGTACGATAGATCGGGTCGATGCGGACACCGTAACCGGATGCCGTACGTTTCAGGTCTTTATTCGAGATCGGCTGGATAGCCGGGATACATTTGCTTCGTTCCTCCTGATTCTTGCCGAGTGTGATCAGCTCTTCCAGCGAATTGGATTGTACATAAAGCTGTTTGCTCAGCATATCCATTTTTTTGGTGGTCGCAACGACCAAGTCCGGATTGGACAGGCTCATCAACTGCTCGTAACGGTTCGAACCTCCGAAGCCGGATTTGCGGACGGATTCGGGAATGGATTCCGCCTGGAAGATGGCACGGTACAGGTTTTCATCACGCTGTTGTATATCGTCCAGCACTTCCAATGCATTGGTCAGGCGTAGCGAAAGCACCTCATACTGTGTCTGTAACAGCTTGTTTTCCTTCTTTAGAAGCGATTCGACGGGCGAGTCGAACGTGCGTGAAAGGATATAGAAAATGCCTACACCAATCGCAATACCGATACTCAAATGTCGGAGTACACCGAAAAAACGGTCTTTGGCGGAGGGGTAAACACGTTCGTAACTGAGCGTGTTGGGGTTATATAAGTAATATGTTTTTCTGCTTTTAAATAGTTTCATCAAATATTTTCTTGCTTGGATACGTGCAAAAATAATAATTTGCTGTACTTTTGCAAATTGTTTTTCAGAATATTAACGAGACTATATAGAATAGATTATGTTGACAGCAAAAGAAATCCGTGAATCATTTAAAGACTTCTTCGCTTCCAAGCAGCACCAGATTGTGCCTTCTGCTCCGATGGTAGTGAAGGGTGACCCTACATTGATGTTTACCAATGCAGGTATGAACCAGTTCAAAGATATAATCCTGGGGAACGTACCCCGTAAATATCCACGTGTCGCGGATTCACAAAAGTGTCTTCGCGTAAGCGGCAAGCATAACGACCTGGAAGAGGTGGGACACGATACGTACCACCATACCATGTTCGAGATGTTGGGTAACTGGTCGTTCGGTGACTATTTCAAACAGGAAGCGATCAATTGGGCATGGGAATACTTGGTAGACGTGCTGAAGCTGAACCCCGACCGCCTGTATGCAACCGTATTCGAAGGAAGCCCTGCCGAAGGCCTTTCGCGCGATGACGAAGCAGCTGGATATTGGGAACAATACTTGCCGGCAGACCATATCATCAATGGTAACAAACACGATAACTTCTGGGAAATGGGCGATACAGGTCCTTGCGGTCCCTGCTCAGAAATCCATATCGACCTCCGTACGGACGAAGAACGTGCCGCTGTCCCCGGACAGGAGATGGTGAACAAAGATCATCCGCAGGTGATCGAAATCTGGAACCTTGTGTTCATGCAATATAACCGCAAGGCTGACGGTTCGCTGGAACCGCTGCCTGCCCGTGTAATCGATACCGGTATGGGATTCGAACGTCTGTGCATGGCTTTGCAGGGAAAAACGTCCAACTACGATACGGATGTCTTCCAGCCGATCATCAAAGTGATTGCCGGTATGGCCGGTACGACTTATGGCAAGGATAAACAACAGGATGTGGCTATGCGTGTGATCGCCGACCATATCCGTACGATCGCTTTCGCGATTACCGACGGCCAGTTGCCATCCAATGCCAAGGCCGGTTATGTGATCCGCCGAATCTTGCGCCGTGCCGTTCGTTACGGCTATACGTTCCTGGATCGCAAAGAATCCTTTATGTATAAGCTGCTGCCGGTGCTGATCGAAACGATGGGCGATGCCTATCCCGAACTGATCGCACAGAAGTCGCTGATTGAAAAGGTGATCAAGGAAGAAGAAGAATCTTTCCTCCGTACGCTGGAAACCGGTATCCGTCTGCTGGATAAGAAGATGGAAGAAACGAAGGCTGCCGGTAAGACTGTGATCAGCGGTGTGGACGCCTTTACTTTATATGACACATACGGATTCCCCTTGGATTTGACTGAACTGATCCTGCGCGAAAACGGTATGGAAGCTAATATCGACGAGTTTAACGTCGAAATGCAGAAGCAGAAAGACCGTGCCCGCAATGCTGCCGCGATCGAAACAGGCGACTGGGTGGTGCTGAAAGAAGGCGAATGCAAGTTCGTGGGTTACGACCTGTTCGAATGCGACGCCGAAATCATGCGTTACCGCCAGATCAAACAGAAGAATAAGGTATTATATCAGATCGTTCTGGACCAGACTCCTTTCTATGCGGAAATGGGTGGACAGGTTGGCGATACCGGTTGGCTGATTGCCGACGGCGAAACGGTCGACGTGGTTGACACGAAGCGTGAAAACAACCTCCCGGTTCATCTGGTAACCAAACTGCCGAAGGATGTAACCGCTACTTTCACGGCTAAGATCAACGAAAAGAAACGTATCCAGTGCGAATGCAACCACTCTGCCACTCACCTGTTGCACGAGGCTTTGCGCGAAGTGCTGGGGACACATGTCGAACAGAAAGGTTCTTACGTTTCTCCCGAGTCGCTGCGTTTCGACTTCTCCCACTTCCAGAAAGTGACGGATGAGGAAATTCGCCAGGTAGAAAAGTTAGTGAGCGAAAAGATCCGTGCCGACTTCCCGTTGGAAGAACATCGCAGTATGCCGATCGCTGAGGCGAAGAAGTTAGGTGCGATGGCGTTGTTCGGTGAAAAGTATGGCGATGAAGTTCGTGTGGTTAAGTACGGCAGCTCTATCGAATTGTGCGGTGGTACGCATATTCCGGCAACCGGTATGATCGGTTCCCTGCGTGTGATCGCCGAAAGCTCTATCGCTGCCGGTGTCCGCCGTATCGAGGCAGTTACGGCCGAAGGAGCTGAGAACTATACTTTCATGTTGCAGGATTCCCTTCGTGAACTGCGCGCCATGTTCAACAATGTTCCGAACCTGGCACAGACCATCCGGAAATCCATTGAAGAAAATGCCGAACTGAAAAAGCAGGTAAGCGATTACGTGAAAGAGAAAGTTCAGCAGTTGAAGAAGGAATTGATTGCAAAGGCGGTTGAACGTCACGGTGTGAAACTGATCGTTTTCCGTGGTGAAGCCAGTGTGGAAGCAATCAAGGACCTGGCTTTCCAGATTAAGGGAGAAAGCAATACGGATGAAAAAGTATTCTTCGTAGCCGGAATCAAAGACGCTGATAAGTGCGCATTGACGGTTATGCTGAGCGATCCGTTGGTAGCGGAAGGCATGAATGCCGGTAAACTGGTGAAAGACGCAGCCAAACTGATCCAGGGCGGCGGCGGCGGACAGCCTCACTTTGCAACTGCCGGCGGAAAGAATCCGGACGGCCTGGCACAGGCTATCGAGCATATCCTCGAAGCAGCCGGTTTGAAATAAAGAACCGAATAAATAGTTGTTTCCCCTGCATGGAACTTTTGTTTCATGCAGGGGAAACTTTTGTTCCATGCCCATGAAACTTTTGTTTCCTGCCCATGGGATTTTCTTTTCCCCCGTTTTGATAATCGGATAACAAATAATACCTTTGCCGGAACGAAATTAATTAATAAGGACATTATGGCCGCTCAAAAAGTAGTAATCAGCAAAGACCTCAAAGCCGATTTGCAGGCGTTTTTTGCTTCTCTGAGTTATGATAAGCTCTTTATCCTGACCGATACGAATACACAAGATAAATGTTTCCCGCTGGTAAAAGATATCCCTGCCTTTCAGAATGCCCCTGTCATTACCGTGCAGGCAGGCGATACGCATAAGGACATCGAACAGGTCGCTTCTATCTGGTCGCGCCTTTCCAATGAAGGCGCTTCCCGCAATTCCCTGTTGGTCAACTTAGGAGGCGGCATGATTACCGATATGGGAGGTTTTGCAGGCGCAACTTTTAAACGGGGTTTGCGTACCGTCAATATCCCGACAACCCTGATGGCTTCTGTCGATGCTGCGGTGGGAGGGAAGACCGGCGTCAACTTCAACGGCTTGAAGAATGAGGTCGGTTCGTTCTATCCTCCCGAATGCGTTTTTATCGATTGCGAGTTTCTGCGTACGTTGGACCGTGATAACCTGTTGTCCGGCTATGCAGAAATGATCAAGCATGCGCTTATCAGTTCGATGGATATTTATGCGTCCGTGATGTTGTTCGACCTCGATGCGAAGATAGATTATGCTTTCCTGAATAAGATGGTGGCCCAGTCTGTCGCCGTGAAGGAACGCATTGTCGAGGAAGACCCGAAAGAACATGGTATCCGTAAGGCGCTTAACTTCGGCCATACGATCGGGCATGCCTACGAAAGCCTGTCGTTCCGGAAGAACCGCCCTCTGCTGCACGGACATGCTGTCGCTGCGGGTATTGTGAGCGAATTATATCTTTCTTATAAAGTTTGCGGATTCCCGATGGACAAACTGAGCCAGGTTGTTTATTACCTGAAGGAATATTATCCGGCTTTCGTCTTCGATTGCAATGATTATGACACCTTGTACGAACTGATGACGCACGATAAGAAAAACGAGGCGGGAATTATCAATTTTACCCTGCTTTCCCAAATCGGTGACGTTCAGATTAATCAGCAGGTCAGTAAGGAAAAAATCCTCGAATCGCTGGATTTTTACCGTGAAAGCTTTGGCGGATAACGAAAAATATTTACCTTTGCAGCCGTAAAACAAAGCGGGGTGTAGCTCAGCCCGGTTAGAGTACGCGTCTGGGGGAAGGATTCCCTAATTATTTTTTGATCTTTATTATTTATTAATATACAGGGAGTTAAGCTAAGCGGCTTAACTCCTTTTTCTTTTCCTTCTACCACTTTCCTAAAACATTCATGACATAATGGTGCAAATGAATGCAAATTCTCCAGTTCCTTTTTCATATTGTTCTTTTCTTTGATTTTGATCTAAAGGTCGGACCTTTTGTTTGTTGGAGCAACAAATTGTCAAAGATTCATGGATACTTCTTTGATTGTAAGTGACATCTTCTTATATTATTTATTCCCTTTAAGTATGATTTCTCTCCGTATAGGCTGTTTTCTTTTGTTTTTGAAAGGTGTTATTTCCTTTTGGGAAAATCTTGTGCTTCCTTTCAAATTTCTCCTTAAAACCTAATGAATTACAAATATTATCAATAAAAAAAGGACATCGATACGCCCTTTTTTATTATTATTCTTCTGAAGCTCGACTAACAAGACTTATACCACTAACATCATTCCAATGATCATGTATTACTTTCTTTTTCGATAACATTCAGTACTCGATCTATAGTTCCCATCGCGTGATCACTACGATCTTCGTTTCTTGAAATCAATTCAAAATCATCTATAGAAACTAATCCTTTTATATTTCTCTTTTTCATGTCTTTTTGTGATTTCTCTAAGTCTGTATAATTAACAGTCTTCTTTAATTCATTATTCTTCTGCAAATTCTCATAGGCTTTTTCAATAGGGATGATGCTTAAAATCTTCTCTATTCGTTCATTATCTAATCCTACCTTTTTCAAATGGGTGATTAGTTCTTCTTTCATCTTTTTCATTTCCATTTCTCTAACACTAAAAACGTTCGTAAGATGTGGAAAAGAATACTTTATTTTGCTTGGATAGTATGCCAATTTTGACTTTAATTATCAAATCTTTCGACTTTAACTCGTAGACATCAATCAAATGATTTTTACCTTCACTATGATAGCTAAATTTTGATTTGTACTTTTTTTCTAAAGCCTCAGTCACATCTTTCATATAATTTATATATATATCAAGCCAGTTTGTGGTGTAAGTGTTATCTTGATAGAACTCAATTATATTTTCTTTTTCATTGCACGTTAGGTAGAACCTATTGTATAGGATGTATATAACCATTTTTTGATCTATGTCTACAGGCATTTTCTGATAATATTTCATTTCCTGATTCGAATTAGAAGAGGATGGTCTTAACAAGCTATCCATTCGTTCAATTTTTACTTTTAATTTAGTTTGTTCATCTGCAAACTTTGCCATTTCTGCTAAAAAAGCATTATTTTGAGCGTAAGAGCTAAGAGATAAAACGCATAAAATAATTAAAAATGCTATCTTTTTCATTTTTTTCTATTTATTAGGTGATTACTTCTATTTAAATCTAAAGGTCGGACCATTTATTCATCTGGTCAACATTCTTCTAATGTATTTTCCCAACGGTCAGAAAGTTTCTCACCCTCATAAATCCAATAGGGAGTTGGGTGAGTTATATATGGCAATAATCGTTGTGTCGCGGCACTTAAAGACATGGTTTCTCCTTTATATTTTACCTTATTGCCTTCTACAACCTCTATTTCAACCTGATCATCATTCACAAATTTCAATATGGATCCGACAGGAATTTCCATCCTCTCAAAATTAAAGGCAGGTCTTTTCTTCTTCATTATTTCTCTTGCAACCTTCTCTTCCGTACTTACCTCGGCATCCAAATCGCTATTTACTTCTTTTTGCATGTTGTTTGGGCCCAATATCTCCAAAATCGCAATGACTCGCTCCGTATCTATTTTAAAAAACTCCCTATTAGGATTGATACGGTCTGGAGCAAAGGCTATATGCAAGGCTTTTTCTGCTTTGGCAAAGTCCTTTACCTCACAGGCATATACACATTCAAAAGGTAGTGGCACGCCGGTACTACTATATAATTCTTTCATTCTTTGAGCAATTTCCATCCTGGATGTCATTCCAATTTTGACAAGTCCTGGCATTGCAGGGTTCGTCAGTGCATAAACAATACCTACATTTTCCTCTTTCTTTGTTTCATTTCCATAATTCATTTCTTGATTTGCCATCTTTTTTAATAGTATTGATCAGTGCGTCATAATATAAAGTCCCATCTTTACCAACCTATCGGTTTCAAGGTCTTTTCTTACCTCTTTTCCCTTTTTTAATGTAGGTCATTTCATATAAAAGGCCGACCTTTATGTTCTCAATTTATTTTATAGGATGATGCGCTGGGCTATTTACTACAATACATTGATATTCCACCCAGTTTCGAAGAGGAAGTTAACAAAAAAGGAACGTGAAACTGTTAGTCTATCCCATTATTGAAGCTCTGGACTGCTCTGTACAAAGGATAAACGTAACAGTCCACGCTCCTTATACTATAATCCTATTGGATAGTAGCATAACAAAGCATGGACGTTACTTATTTATCTCCCTTTGTACATGAAATTGTCCAGATCTCAATAATTGGGAAATATCTAAACGCCCTGTCCGTTCCTTACGGACAGAACAAAAGTAATCAAAATCTTTATCTTGTCAATGATTCATTGCTCTTTTTACTTCTTCTTCTTGTCTCTTATACTCATCTCTTACTTTATCATTCAATTCATCAATCATGGATAGGGCTGGGCTGCTCTTTTTCAACTCCTCCTTTATTTCTTTGATCTTTTTAAGGACATTACTTTTGTTCTGTGCAGTAACCTTTCCTTTTTTGGAAGCAATATCCACTTCTCTCTCCATATCAAAAGCCATTACACATAAACGTAAGCAAGTCTCATACAAATCTTTTTTTCCATTTAAATTTATCTCACAATAATCTTCGAGCGATTCTAATCGTTTTTCAATACTATTATACATATCATACCATAGTTTTATCAATTCACGATAAAAATCCCCAGAAAACAATTCAAAACAACGAATTTCGCGTTTAAAAATATATTTCGGATTCTTTATTCTAAACTCATACCTTAATAAATTTACAAATCTATCGACTAAAGGATAGCCATTTGAATTACTTAACTCTACATTCTTATCATATAAACACAACTGTAGGTTATCTCCATTTTTCCTCTTGCTCTCTTTGTTAAAATATAGGCTTGTAACATTTATATCGGACCGACTAAATCCTTTTAAATAATATAGTTTTGAAAAGTAGAGCTGTGGTTCATACTTCATTTTAAAAGTCTGGGCAATATCAATTCTTTTTACTTTCGCTTTTTCTAAAGGTACTCCTATAACTTTTCCCAATCCTTTTATAACCTTCTCTACTTCATTAAACTCTAACCCATATATATTATTATTTTTGTACCATTTCGTTAAACTCCCCTTTATTCGCAAGGTTGTTCCTGCTATCTCTATCTTTATGTTCTCTAACCAACATACGATCTTTCCATCCGTACTTGACTTCTTATCAATATCCATATAACATGGTATCTCTTCTATAAACGAGATTGGAGTGTCTAAATCACACTCCCTTATTTCTAAATGTATTGTATCATACATACTATTCCTCCTCTCTATATAATATTAATATCAATAAAACATTTATATTATTTATCTTATTATCAATTTCCGAATTGATGACAAAACTCTTCTGTAGTGCCGATTCGGTTTCTTTTCAACCATGCTTCGATCTCTGAACGAGAGAAATATAATCTTCCTTTCTTGTTCGGGTTGAGCTTATAGTGAGGAATTTCACGGTCACAAACCATATGATATATCTTACTTTTAGATAATCTCGTTAATTCGCAAGTTTCTTCTATAGTAATGACATCGCTTGGTATATTCATCAAAGATTTGTTGATGAAATTCGACTGCAAGTCCTTCTTCTTCTCATTGTGGCAAGAACTTCCCTCTTTTCGAACCTTACTATCTGATATTTCGGCACTCCTTTCTTCTAATAACCTTATATAGGTAATAAGATTCATATTTTCCAATTGTAAAAGGTCTTGCAAAAGGAATGCTGCGTTATTCCAATCTTTATTTATTTGTATTCCGATAGGAGAGTCCTTCTCTATTTCGAATCGGGCAATCTTCTTTCTTATACCATCGAGTGTAAGAGCTATTTTCCCTAAATCATAATAACCTTTTCGAAAGGCATCAATATTATCCTGTTCTGTAATAACTCCATAACGTTCATATCGCTCATTCAGTAGCTTATTGGCCTTTTTTATCTGTTTGTTAATCAAATAAATATCATTGGATGTGTTGCGACTGATATATTTCTCAATATCATTTACATCTAAACATTTTGTTGTTGCGATCAATTTCTGATAGAAATTTTCGTATGCTGTTGTTCTCATATGGCTATATTATTTTTATATAATGATTTGTTTGTAATGTCTTCAATTAGGTTACTACCAAAACTATCCAAGTAAGTGTTCGTTGTCTTCAGATCCTTATGCCCCATAATTTGGCTTATAATCTCTCTTGGCGTGCCATCTTCTTGCAATGTCATTGCCATCGAATGGCGACTAACATAACTTGTCAATTTCTCCGGTAGTTGCAACTCCTCCGCCATATTTTTTAAATGTTTGTTGTATATGGCTAATCTTCGGCGTTGATGTTCATACAATTTTTCTCCTTCGTAATTTATCGATATGATAGGCAATAAATAATCTTCAATTAAAACCGTATTCTCTTTAAACCAGACAAGCAATGCTCTCAAATCGTTATTAATCGGAACTTTAATAAATTTGGCTCCTTTGCTATGTCTGGTTTTCTGTCTTTTATACATAATATATTCTTTTCCCCCTTCTATTTGAAGGTTACTTTTCTTTAAGTTAGCCATATCAATATAACTCATACCAAAACAAAAATAAGAGAAGAGGAAGAGGTGTCGGGCTATTTCATTTACTTTACTTTTTGACTTCATATTCATCAATTTATTTAAAGAAACGTCGGACAAATACCTTTTCTTTGTTTCTTCTTCCAAGGCAGAGATGCAAAATCCCCCTTTCCCAAAAGGATAGCTACTTGCATTATACTCCTTTTCCAAAATAGCTTTGTTCAGGACGGCTCTTAATGTCTTCATATTATGTTTTCTTGTATTCCCACACCACCCTTTCTTTTCCATAAATGCATTATAGGCATTTACATACTTTATATCAATTTCTTGGAAGGTTCTTGTATCCAATTTCTTGTCAAAGAGATGAAGGTTATAAATCGATTTCTCCCATACTTTGGCATTTCCGATATGTCCAGTATCCTTCATGGTTGCAACACACTTATTTACATAATCAAGAAACTTTCCTTGTTTACTTTTGTGTAGGAAGGCATCTTCAAATTGATTTAAAGTCCAGTCAATACTATCTCTATCGAAATTCAGTTCGATCATCTTCGCTCTGCCTGCCAATTCCATTAATCGGGCGTTATATTCTTTGTTCATAGGACAAACCTTTTTATTGGAAATGAAACGTTCTGCCTGTTCATCCCATTCTTCTTTTTTGGCATAGAGCCCCGATGAGCAATATTTACTTCTCATATTCTTTATTATACGGAGTGAAACTGGATATGTCCCATCCTTTCTTTTATTTGCAGTATGCAGCACAAATTTAAATGTAGCCATCTTTATTTAAATAATTTCGTTTATTACAAAGGTAAAACATGAATTTCAAATGATCACTCAAAGTGTGTTATAGTTGTGATACTCAATTAGTAACATTTAACCTTTTACCCTCTTTATGTTAAAATAGGCCTTTCTCTTTCCTAAAACTTTCCTAAAATAATAGATGTCCTCTCGTGTAGTAGAATGCAATTCAAATTATTTTCCTTATTGAAATATCTTCTTATAAATAAGGACTTTATAGACGAATATACTCTCGAATCTCCTTTTTTGTCAAAAAAGCCATCAAAAATTTGCGAAATACCGCATAAAACCTTACTTTTGCACTCGAAATAACAAAGCGGGGTGTAGCTCAGCCCGGTTAGAGTACGCGTCTGGGGGGCGTGTGGTCGGAAGTTCGAATCTTCTCACCCCGACAATGCTGAGTAAATAAAAAAGGCTTACAGTTTCTTGTAAGCCTTTTTTGTTTTTGTTATTTGTCGTTCATTTGCTCCAATAGAAGGGGAGCACACTTAAAATGAATGATTGTCCTGGGAGACAGTTGTACGGTTGTTCCGTTTCTGGGATTCCGCGCCGGGCGGCTGGTTTGTAAACGTGGCTTGAATGAGCCAAAACCGTGCAGGCAGATTCTTTGCCCTTCTTTGGCTTCCTGAATAATCAGTCTTTGCATTTCATCGATTGTTCGTCTTACGTCCTTCTTGTCTAAACCTGTCTTCTCTGACAGTGCGTTGATTAGCTGATTTCTGTTCATGACCTTTGTTATTAATTCTGTGTTCTGTAAAATGAAGGCGACACGCCTGTATGTTTCCTGAAAAAGCGTCCTAACGATGTCTGATTGGAGAAATGGGTCCGTATGGCAATCTCCTGAATGTTCAACGATGAATTCTTTAACAGGAATTTGATCTCTTGTATGATATATTCGGTGATCCAGTCTTTAGCTGATTTGCCGCTGACTTCTTTGACAACCATTGTCAGGTATTTTGGAGTGATATATAGTTTGTTTGCATAAAACGTTACACTCCTGTTATCTTTGTAATATTTCATGATGAGTTGGAAGAAGCCGTTTGCCAACTCTTTTTTGTGGCTGTTGAGCTTGAATTGTGCGTTCTGTGAATTTATTTTGTACGCATTATAAATATCCAGATAGAGTATCCGCATGAGATGGATGATCGAATCTTTGCGATATAGGTTTTCCGGTCCCTTTGCTTTGGAATATACCAATTGAAAGAAATTAATGTATCTGGATATTTCCAACTCCGATAAGTTGTAATAGTAGTGACTCCTCATGTAGAAAAAGAAAAGAGGTGAAAAGCGGCAGAGACCGCTAAGCACATCGTTGTAAAGATTTATGGATAACGAAAAGTAGCTGACCGTAAAATCTTTACTACTTTCCGATAGAGAAACTAACTGCCCCGGGAAAATAACAACCAATTCTCCCTTCATAAACAAATGGTCATACTCATGGATGTCCACTTTAGCACTTCCTTTCGTGCAAAAAGCAACGATTGCTCTGCGGGAATAAGAAGGATATAAAGGGATTGGGAATTCCGTCGAGTTCTCGAATATCTCAAAATCATTTTCTAAAGAATGAGAAGCCGCGTTTTTATCTGATGTCCTTTTATATTTGCTGCCTGACATGTCTATTTTCGTTTCGTACGTAAAAGTATAATTTCGTCCCTAATGAAATTCGGTTAGTGCCTGTTTGGTATAACTTTCCAGAAATCTGGTACTGATTGACGGCACTTTTTATCTATACGATTTTACCCATGCACTTAACAAGGAAGATAATGTTTTGTTTAATTGGAGTTTGTAAAGAATTTTAATGCAAATAAGTCCGTATATGGAACGGTTTTCTGAAGAAAAGAACGTGAGGCCGCTTAGTTTAAGATATGCACGGAAAAAAGAAAAACCGGAACAGTCCTAACGATTGTTAGAACCATTCCGGTTTTTTTGTAATTATAGAGTTCTTAAATTCTTACCAGGTAATCTGCGGCAAGAATTTGGAAATCGTCTTTTTCAACTCGACAATATTAATAGGCTTGGTGATGAACCCGTTACTACCTGCGGCACGGGCCGCTTCCATATCGTTTTCGAAAGCATAGGCGGACTGCATGATAATAGGTATCTGTGTGTCTTGCTTCCGGATCTCCTTTAAGGCATCGATACCATTCATTTCCGGCATCTTTATGTCTAATAAGATCAAGTCTGCCCCCTGTTCGGCGTAGACTTTTAAAAGCTCACGTCCTGTTCTTGCTTGCAGAACATTACAGTGTCTCTTTAATATGGTTTTTAATAATAGGAAGTTGCTTTCCTCATCTTCTGCAATCAGAATAGTTACATTCTTGTTTTCTTCGTTTGTGCCCATAGCTTTTATATTATCTGTGAACAAATTTCAGCATTAATTTTTACATAACCAAATAGAATAGAACTTATTCTCTATTTTATGGCTTGATTCTCTTGTCTAATTGGAAAAAAGCCTTTAATGGAATTGTCATCTGTTTTTCATAATTCTTTAAAAATAAAAAGAGGGAAAGGATGAAAGATCAAAGGATGTTTGTATATTTAGTGCATTAAATGGAACGGGGCGGTAAAACTTACCGCCTTTGGGAATGGTTATTAATAAAAAACAAGTATAACTTTTAAATCAAACATCATGGGAAAGAGTCAATTAATTCACAACAATGAGTTTCACCTGATCAATAAGGCAGAAATTCGCAAAGCAACAGGAAAATTGGTAGAAGCATTGAATCTGGCTGCGGGTTCTACAGACGGGTTCGATATTTACAAAGTGGTAGACGCCTATTTCACCGATCTGGACAAACGCCATGAGATAAACGCATTGCTGGGTCTCGGCGAAAGCTGCAAGTATTATGGTGAACAGGAACAGATAGAGGAAGCGATAAAGGAGGTAGACTAAGGCGCTTTCTCTATTCTTTTTTCAAGCAATAAAAAAGGAGATATCCACGAATGGAAATCTCCTTTTTCTTTTATCAGGATTGACAGATATTATTTACCAGCCAATTTTTCTTTCAGAGCAGCGAGTTCTTCAATGTCACCCAGTGTAGTCTTTTCAACCGGACCGGTTACCATTGCAGATTCTTCTTCCTTCTTGCCACCGCGTTTAGCTGACGGTTTCTTTTCACCTGTTTCTTTCTTAGCGCCCTTCTGTTCGTCTTCGAAGATACGGCTGTGAGAAAGGATGATTCTCTTAGCTTCCTTGTTGAATTCGATTACCTTGAACTGCAGTTTTTCGTCTACAGCAGCCTGAGAACCGTCTTCTTTTACCAGATGTTTCGGAGTAGCGAAACCTTCAACGCCATAAGGCAGAGAGATTACAGCACCCTTATCCAGTACTTCGATGATTGTTCCTTCGTGGATAGAACCTACAGTGAAGATTGTTTCGAATACATCCCAAGGATTTTCTTCCAGCTGTTTGTGGCCTAAGCTCAAACGACGGTTTTCCTTGTCGATTTCCAGTACCTGAACTTCGATTTCTGCACCGATCTGAGTGAATTCCGACGGATGTTTGATTTTCTTTGTCCAAGACAGGTCGGAGATGTGGATCAAGCCGTCAACACCTTCTTCGATTTCAACGAATACACCGAAGTTTGTGAAGTTACGTACTTTAGCCATGTGGCGAGAACCTACCGGGAAGCGAGATTCGATATCTTCCCAAGGATCAGCTTTCAGCTGTTTGATACCTAAAGACATCTTACGTTCGTCGCGGTCCAGTGTCAGGATAACGGCTTCGATTTCGTCACCAACTTTCATGAAGTCCTGAGCAGAACGCAAGTGCTGTGTCCAAGACATTTCAGATACGTGGATCAGACCTTCTACGCCCGGAGCGATTTCGATGAATGCACCGTAGTCAGCCATAACGACAACTTTACCTTTTACTTTGTCACCAACCTTCAGGTTTGTATCCAAAGCATCCCAAGGATGCGGAGTCAGCTGCTTCAAGCCGAGAGCGATACGTTTCTTTTCGTCATCGAAGTCAAGGATAACCACGTTGATCTTCTGATCCAGCTGAACGATTTCTTCCGGATGAGAAACACGGCCCCAAGACAAGTCTGTGATGTGAATCAAACCGTCTACGCCACCCAGGTCGATGAATACGCCGTAAGAAGTGATATTCTTAACCGTACCTTCCAGTACCTGGCCTTTTTCAAGTTTGGAGATGATGTCTTTCTTCTGCTGTTCGAGTTCAGCTTCGATAAGAGCTTTATGAGATACAACAACGTTTTTGAATTCCTGGTTGATCTTCACGATCTTGAATTCCATTGTCTTACCTACAAATACATCGTAGTCGCGGATCGGTTTGACATCGATCTGAGAACCCGGCAAGAATGCTTCGATACCGAATACGTCAACGATCATACCGCCCTTCGTACGACATTTAATGTAACCTTTGATGATTTCGTCTTTTTCAAGAGCTTCGTTAACACGATCCCAAGAGCGTGTAGCGCGTGCTTTCTTGTGAGACAGGATCAACTGTCCTTTTTTGTCTTCCTGGTTTTCGATGTAAACTTCTACTTCGTCACCAATTTTCAGATCCGGATTGTAACGGAACTCAGCCATAGATACAACGCCATCTGATTTGAAACCGATATTCACTACAACTTCACGTTTGTTCATTGCAGTTACAGTTCCCATAACGACTTCTTTGTCCTTTACGGTGTTCAAAGTTTCGTCATACGTTTTTACAAGATCGTCCTTGCTTACCTGACCGTAAGATTCGCCCTCTTCAAGAGCATCCCAGTTGAAATCTTCAATGGGTTGAATGTTCTTTAAATTTTCCATTCTCTAATTGTTAATACTTAAGTTTGTTTTAATTAGTAAGTTAGACATTATGTTGTCATCTCTCAAAAATCGGGGCAAAGGTAATGCTTTTTTCTGATTTACAAGTCTTTTTATATGGAAAAAACGCTCTTTACTCTTCTTTGTGCGACACCTGTTTCTTTTTGAATATCTGTCTGAATTTGTAGTCGGCTCCGAGCAGGATGAAGGTCAGTATCCCGATATAAACATAGAAGGGAAGCGAACTCAGGCGGGGCAACGATACGGATATCTTGGGCATATCCATATAAAAGAATGCTCCGACAGCCAGGCCGACCATCAATAGAGAGGCGGAGATAACGGCGATCCATCCCCAGCGCTCGTTCCGTTTGTGTATCCGTTCCGCTTCGGCCAGGATTTGTTGCATCACGTTGGCGCGGAACGATCCGGGAAGCTCTTCTTCGGGCATCCGGCTAAACAAATCTTTCAGTATATCATTCTTTTCAGTCATTTATCGTTCCTCCATTCCTTTTAATACAACAAACAGTTTCTTTCGTATGCGGTGTAGTTTCACTTTAACATTAGACGGCGTGAGCCCGGTGATGGTTGCCACCTCTTCGACCGTTTTTTCTTTCATATAGAAGAGTAGGATGAGGGCCCGCTCGTCGGGTGGCAATTGGGCCAGTGCGGCATCGAGCATTTGCATCTGGCTGGAACTGTCCGTCCTGCCCAGCGCCTCGGATACCTCTTCTTCCGATACATTATTAATAATAGCATCTTCGATCGCCAGAAATTCATGCTTCTTTTTCCGTGTCTCCGAGATAGCCGTGTTGTAGGCGATCCGGTAAATCCAGGTGGAGAAGCTGCATTCTCCTTTAAAGGACGAAAGATGTTTGAATACCTTCATAAACACATCCTGTGCCAGCTCTTCCGCATCTTCCCGGCTGCGGACAACCTTCAGGATTAACGAATGAACAGGACGGCTGTATTTATCCAGAAGGCAGGCAAAGCATGCCGTATCTCCCGCTTGTATCCTTTTTATATAATATGTGTCGGTGTACAACTCCATCGTATTATAATGGACGCAAGCCGGGCGAACAGGTTACAACTTGCATCAACAAAAATAAAAAATATTTTTCTCTCCCCTGTTTGTAACCTTTCGGAAAGAGGTGCGTCAAAAGTAGCAAAGAAATTAATTAATCATTTAAAAAAGTACAGTTATGATGGATTTTCTTACAGCTCCGCTGATTGTCGGAATCGTTTTTGCAGCTATTTACGGATTGTTTGAACTGTTTGTTCGCCGTAATGAACGTTTGGCTATTATCGAAAAGATAGGTGATAAACTGGATGCTTCCGCTTTTGAAGGAAAGTTAGGACTGCCGAGTTACCTGGGAAACCGCCTTTCTTTTAGCTCTTTGAAGGCAGGTTGTCTGCTGACGGGTATCGGTTTGGGATTGTTGGTCGGTTTTATTGTCTCCACATCCTTCGGTGCGAGCGGTTTCGGCTTTATGGATGGCGGCTGGCGTGATTGGTATCACAGTGATGTTTCGGGCACAATCTATGGTGCTTCCGTCCTGTTGTTTGGCGGCATCGGTTTGCTGGTCTCCTTTATCATCGAGATGAAGATGGGAAAGAGAGACGACAAATAAAGATTAAAAAAAGTTTCACCTGTTTTGTTAGGTGAAACTTTTTTTTTCATGCCCGGGAAACTTTTGTTTCTTCGAGGGGAAAATAAAGTTTCTCCCTGATGAAACTTTCATTCCATCTCGACATCTTGCTCAATAATTCGTACCGGACCCAGCAGCCCCGCCTTTTGCAGGGGTGAATCTTTCCGGTGGTAATACCAGATTGAGAATGTTTTCCTTCCATTTGACGGGCGCGGTTGGTTTTGGAGGAACCATTCCGGATAGGTTTTCATGGCGCGTCCTAATTTCTCTCCCCGGTCCTGTCCCCATTCGAAATCGGCAGGATACTGTTCATCCCCGATCAGGCGGTTTGCCCAGTTGTTGGTGACTGCAATTTCTATCTCGTTCTCACCGGTCTTTATCCAGGGCGTAATATCGGCCAGATAGGGAGGATACCATAAAACATCCGCCTCTCTACCGTTTACCGTTAGTTCGGCGATATCATTCACCTCGCCTAAATCCAGTAAAATCCGTTTTTGTTTCCCTAAAGCATTCGCATCCACCGGAATTGTTTTCCGGTAAGTCGCCGTCCCGGCAAAGTACCGGATCGTAGTGTCTTTATCCTCGCTGAAATCAGATAAAACTGCAAACTCCCGTTGGAAAGGTTCTCCCAATTTAGGCGCAAAACTGATAGGCCATGGACCGGCCACTTCACGGGAACTCTCTCCGCACACTTTTATCGCCGGTTGTATCATGGCCGTGTAGCCATTCTCCTTCTTATCCGGGAAAATCAGGAATACGGATTCGTCCGCATAGAGCTTCAGGTTGACGAAAATAGAATCGGCTGATTCCCGCCAGTCGGCAGCTTGGCAAATAATTCCTTTGTCCGGCAGCCATAACTCCGGAATCCGGTTTTGCATGGCAAAAGCAAAAGTACGTGTCTCAATGGAATCCGATGGATTGATGATAAAGTATAAGTCGGCATCCGATGTTTTCCGATGCAACATGCGTTCGTCGGTGGAGATAAACACTCCCTGCTGCAACAACATTTGGCAACGGGCAAGATAAGTGAAGAAAGCCTTTCCCGGCTTGATCCAAGTCTGGTGACGTCCGAAATGCGTTCCCCACCAACCCATTCCCATGCCCGGCTGGTATCGGTCGTCGAAAGGCTGGTGCACCCAGTGATGCAGGAACAGCAGGTTTGCACCGGAGGCAAAACTTCCGTCGGCCGTATGTTTCAGAAATGCCGGATCTTCCGTGTATTGGCTGATCTCGGGGCGCCCGGTGAATGCTTCGGCACCCACAATCCGTTTGCCGTATATCCGTGCCGCTTTGGGAATCGTATTCCAGATAGCTCCTTTGCCGCCTGTCCAGAATTCGCCCATCGGGATATCGGGAATGGCTACCGACTCGAATGAATCGAACGGCCCGAAGTAAGGCTCCCAGTAAAATTTCAGTCCGGCCTCGTTTATCATCTCGCGGGCTATCTTCCAACCATTGTCGATGTAGAGGCGGCTGACCACCTCTTTGTAATCCTCGGTGAACTGCTTTACGTCGTTGCGCTCACCAGCACTGTTCCGCAAGGCGATCCAGGGAAGCGGATCGTATCCTTTCAGGCGGATGAAATCTTTCCGGAAGTCGGGTGTCCAATCCTGGTCTCCCGCTTCGTAGCTGTCGATCAGAAGGTGCGTGAATGAATCGCCGATGTATTCTTTTAAATGTTCTTTCAACGGCTCCAGTACCGATCGCCAGTGATAGGTCATCTGTTCCTTACTCATCTTGTCAGCTTCCAACGCATGCCCGATCAGGTCGTCCGGCAGCGGGTGCGGGTTCGACATGGTAGGAGCATGCCCGATCCTGTAGACTGTCCATCGTCCGGCGGGAGCTTGCCAGCGCAACAGGCCTGTCGTATCCATCGCATCCGACAAATCCAGTATCTCATATGTTTTCACATCCGCTTTTTCGGGGACGGCCATCACTGCGACATCGCGATAGTAGGACGCCCGTTGTTGTGTGCTGCCCCATCCTTTGTAAACCGGCAGTTCCGACTTTTCGAGCACCGTTTCGATGAGACGGTTACCCGACAGGCTTGTCCGGCTCGAGACAACCTGCTGCATTCCTCTTTCTTCCGTAATCCAGGGGCCACCCGATGTCGAATAGCCCGGCGTACTCTGTAAGCCCAGTTTCAAACCCAAACGTTTCGCTTCCGATGCAGCAAAGCGCAAGGCTTCCCAATATGCCTCGCTGCGGAAAGTCTGTTCGGGCCATGGATTGTTTTCTGTCGGCGCATGCGTCTCCTGTACCGCCGAAGCCAGGTTGAAAATAGTCGCTCCTCCGATCCCGGCTTCTTTCATCGCCTCGAGGTCTTTGGTGATTCCCTCTTTGGAGAAGTTACTTCCCATCCAGTGCCACCAGACATAAGGCTTATAGCAATCAGCCGGCTGTTTAAACTGTTCAGCCAGCGTACGGAGCGGTTCAGACGGTTCGCTTGCCGATTGCTTGTCGTGAACGCAAGCTGTCAGCAGGCAGACTAACGGAATAATGAGAATTGTGTTTTTCATGGGGATAAAGTTCGGAAAATAGCGGGACGTATCCATAAGAATAACGGGATTTATTTAGGTAAATGGCAGGTATCATCCTTTCTGTAGAAGTGTTAATGGACAAAAGGAAAAATAACGCTGTTTTTCGGAAATCTTCTGTAGCGACCGATTCTTGGTTAATATCTGTGTGCCTGCCGTTCATTTTGGAATACAAAGGCGTTTTTAGTTGACAACCCGAATTTTAAGCGTTACCCTTCTTTTGCCGTCCTCTGGAATTCCGAATATTAGAAATGAGTTTTTGAGATGATCTTATGGAGATATAAGCTATGAATAATATAGCATAATGGCACAAATAAAAATGACGAAAAAAAAACGTTCCTTTCTTTTCGTCATTAAATCGAGACAAAAATACGCATAAGTTTTAAACCTGCAATTCTTTTCTAAAATATTTTTGCCATTATATCTACTTTCTTATCAGTAAGATAGCTTACAGAGTACGAATCTGTCTTTTTTGATGACGAACCCCAAACAACCCCCGAAAAATGACGAAAAAAAGGAACGTTTTCATTCGTCATTTTACAGAACATAACCAAATAAAAGTTTAGAACGAGATTTCAATTTTATAGTATTATTAATTTAAATGTTTAGTTATGAATAGAAAGATTTCTACTTTTTTAGCGGGGATTGCCCTTTTGGGGGCAATGTCTGCCGGTGCACAGGATGTGAATACTGACATCAAACTGAAGCCCGGGAAGAATAACTCTTTGTACCAAATTGCGGTTAAGTATGGAGGAACAGGAAGTGGTGTGTTGACCTTGAATTGGGAAGGTAAGCTGACTGTTACACCATATAACCAGGCAAGTTCCTTCTGGTGCGTAACAGTCATGAATGAAGATCAGGGACAAAATCCTAAGTTTGATTTTCTTAATCGGGAAACAGGTGATTATCTGGATATCACCATGGATGAATTTGAGGATTCAAATACAGAGACTACACAAGCTCCTGCTGTAGGCGGCGAAATTGGTGGTTGGGCTTTCTCTAATATTTTTGAAACGGGTGTTGAAAACGAGAAACCGTTGTACTCTTACTTTAAAGCAGACTCCATTGTTGGTTTCATGATAGACAATACGGGCAAGATTACTTTGAAGAAAATTAATGCAAGGGATCTGGATGCTACCAATTTTATGACAGTATCTCTGCAAGAAGTTCCTGCTATGCAAATGACCGCATATGAGATTAATACAAAATTATTCCAGCAGAGAGATGATGCCGGTGTTAGGTTGATTTTTGATCCGGACAGAAATAATACAACACTGGAAAACCCCTTCAGTGATGTCGAATTCCTGGCTTATGACAATTATATTGCGGGTGACTGCTTTGTCAATATTGTAAGAAAAAGCGATGGCGCTGCCCTTTATGTTGATACTGCCTATACAAATGTTAATGGAGCAAAGTTCTTGGCGTTTAAATATATAAAAGAGGCAGGTACGCATGCAACGCCTCTGGATTCTCTGAAAGCGAATAGTTTTCTGAAGAATCAAGGTGCATTTTTGTTCACCTACTATCCTTCAAAAGACTCATTGGTGATTCGGGTAAAGCAAGTTATTTATGAAGCGGATGCTGGAACGGGCCATTTTGCCGATGGTACACCGTCCATTATTCCAGATGCGGCACATGGAGACGATAAATATGATGCAAACTATGTAACTGTTCAGGATTTGATCGCACAAGATGAAGTTCGTATTGTTACTGTCCGCGACGTAAAAGAAACTGATATTTCACTTGGTCTCAAAGGCTGCGATGTTACAGAAACAAAAGTTTCTTTGGAAGACGGCGTTTATACGATTCGTAACTCTAAAGGTTTATACTTGGGAGTGCCTATTGCTACTTTATGTGATTTTGGAGATTATAAAACAGGCTGGTCTTCTATTGATGCTGATGTACAGGACGCATTTCATATGCCGGCATATCAATGGGTGATAACAAAAGACCGGACTGCAGAACATTATCTGTCTACTTCTATGGTTTCTTTTGTAAACCGCGAATATCCTTCTATCGAACCTTGGCGTGGAATACAGTTGTATGAAGAAGGTGGCGATCTTTATTATTATAATAATTATGGAGAAAAGGGTATTTTAATATTCGATAAAGTGCCGGATGAAATCATTTCTGATCCGCATTTGGGTTATAAATATATGAGTGAAGAAGAGTTGATGATTTCTAACTATGCATTCAACTATTACAACGCTTTGTCTGATAACAAATATATCGATATCCTGGCTGGAGATTCTGTTTTGCATATACTGAATGAGGAACAGACATTCTTTAGTATTGACACTGTTCAGGGATTGGGCTATTCTGCCGAACCATACGGAATTGTGGTAACGGATAAGTTGAAGGCAAGAATCCCGGCTTTAGTCCGGTTAGAAAAGGCGCCGTATCATATCTATACGACGGACGCTGATGGTAAAAAAGCTTATGTCGGTTTCCAGGACGATTTCTTCGAAAACCCGCGTAACTTGGACGAACGTGTTATCATCTCTCCCAATGTGATGATTAAGACTCCTTTCTTTTTTAAGGAAAACAATCATTATAAGGGGAAACATTATTACGCATTTTTGATGGGCTATCCTCAGCCGCGACCTGAAATTCATGAAGAATTCGCAGATGACGAACTTCCGCCTCTCTATGTCACATATCCCTATAAAGTTGGTGTGGCCGATCAGTCTTCTAAAGCCCTTCTTCAGTTCCAGCCGACTTGCGAAAACCGTACTTCCTCATTCTCAATCGGCATTTCCGAACAGCCGTTATACCGTCGCTTCAACTCTTTGGCGCTTGAAGGTAACGAGGGTGATGCTGCCGATACGCTACGTTTCGTAGAAAAATATCGTAACGAATACCTGCAGATGGAAGTGAACCCGAACTTTATGTCCGCCGGAATCAACTTCCTCGGAATCGACGGTGCTGAAAAAGCGAAAGATGGGAAGTCATTCTATGTGGATTCTGTTTGGGTTGAACGTGGCCTGGGCTATATCAAACCGCAGTATCTGGTATCGATCGACCGTGACGGGGCTAAGACTACAACAATTAAGATTCCGTGCCCATTGTGCCAGGCAGAGATTGAAGCCGGACATGATGCTCCTGAAAACTGCATTCATGACAAATATGTTGACATAGAAGGTTATGAAAGAGGTCATTATCTTGTGAATTTCGCCGACTCTACCGATAACAACTACAAGTGGGGTAAATATAGCCGCGTTGGTTTTGTAGATGCAATTCACATGGGGGATAGCTTGTATCTGTTGATCGATCAGTTCGCTGGTGTTAAGACTGAAGATGTTGATATCGCGGCTATTATTGAAGCGAATAAGAAGAAAGGCGGTATCAAAGACGGTACAGGCTATTATATCAAGAACCTGAAGGGTGACGCCCACAAGTATTACACTTGGTCATTCCGTTTTATCGATCCGACTATCGCTGCCGACGAGGTAGAATCAAGCCGTTCGTTCTTGTTTGAGTCAATGGCGCTGAATGGTAAAAATCAGATCGCTCCGGAAAAAGCGTCTTGGTTGAAGATGCAGAATGGCTGTTTGGTTATGTCTGATCCTGCGGCATCTACATTCGCAAATGCTAAGACAGGTGGCGATGATGCCCTGATCTTCAATGTTGAAGAAGGTTCAAAAGATGATATCGCAACGGATAATGAAGTGATCTCGGTTGAAGGTGTAAACGTGATTGCCAAGGTGGGTACTGTCAGAGTTTCAGGTGCTGAAGGCAAGAAGGTTGTTATCACCAATATTCTGGGTCAGGTTGTTGCTAACACAGTTATCACTTCAAGCGATGCAACGATCGCTGTTCCTGCGGGAATGGTTGTCGTTGCTGTTGAAGGCGAAGAAGCTGTTAAGGCTATTGTTAAGTAAGAAATAACATTACGATTTATAATCAAATAATTCTAAATATTTGACCACGTGGAATTTCGTTTTCCAAGTAACTTGCGACAGGCGAACAAGTGGCCGTATTAATACTAGTAATGAAATGAAAAAGTTCTTCTGATTATTTTCTCTGTGAAGAGAGAATACAGACAAAAAAGAATCCCCGACGGTAGTAATGCCGCTGGGGATTTCTTCTTTTTATCCGAAACCGGCATTTCTTTATAGATGTTAAGACGCAAAAGGAAAAATAACGTCGTTTTTCGGAAATCTTCTGTAGAGACCGATTCTTGGTCGATTTTTGCATGTTTTTTAGTCATTTCAGAATGCGAAGGCATTTTTAAGTAATAGCCTGAAAAATAAGAGCCGTCGCAATTTGATCGGATAAAGATATTCCGCATATCGGAAGTGGACTTTTGAGGCAATTTTTAGAATATGTAAGCTATGAATTATAGGGGATGAGAGGGCCTAAAATAAATGACGAAAAAAAACGATCCTTTGTTTTCGTCATTAAATCGACACAAAAATACGCATAAGTTTGAAACATGCAATTCTTTTCCAAAATAATTTTGCAATTATATCTGCTTTCTTATCAGTAAGATAGCTTACAGAGTACGAATCTGCTCTTTTAGCTGACGAACCCCCGACCACCCCCGAAAAATGACTAAAAAAAAGGATCGTTTTCGCTCGTCATTTTACAGAACCTAACCAAATAAAAGTTTAGAACAAGATTTCAATATTAGTATTATTAATTTAAATGTTTAGTTATGAACAAAAAGATTTCTACTTTTTTAGCGGGGATTGCTCTCTTCGGGGCGGTGTCTGCTGGTGCGCAAACTGTGAATACTGACATCACCCTGAAATTAGGAAAGAATGATGGTTTGTATCAGATTGTTGCTAATTATGGTGATGGGGCGACTGGCTTTCTGTCTGTAAATGAGGATGGTGAGTTAGTTCTTGCAAATGAAACAACTTCTGCAAACCTGACAAGCACCTTATGGTGTGTAACTGTTATGAAAGAAGATCAGGGACAAAATCCTAAGTATGATTTCCTAAATCGTGGAACAGGTGCTTACCTGGATATCACGATGGACGAATTTATCGCTCCGGCAACAACAACCGATCAAGCTCCTGTTTTAGGCGGTGAAGTTGGTGGTTGGGCTTTCTCTGATATCTTTTTAGAAGGTGTAGAGAATGAAAAACCGCTGTACTCTTATTTTAAAACAGACTCTGTTGTTGGCTTTATTGTGGACGAGTATGGTCAGATTACGCTGAAAAAAGTGAAAGCAAATGAAGTGGCTGATGCTGGATTTATGACAGTGTCTCTGCAGGAAGCTGAAGCTTTGACCTTGACTGCAGAAGAGATCAACACGAAATTGGGTCAGCAAAAAGCTGATGCAGGCGTTAAGCTGAAATTTGATCCGGACAGAAACAACACATCTTTGGAGAATCCGTTCAGTGATGTTGCATTCTTGGCTCATGACCAGGTTATTGAAGGTGTTAATTTTGTCAATATCACAAGAAAAAGTGACGGTGCAGCCCTTTATGTCGATACTGCTTATATTAATAGCGTAGGTTCCAAGTTTTTGGCATTCACTTATGTTGATAAGAAAGGCTCATATACAACGCCTCTTGACTCTTTGAACAACGATGAATTCTTGGCTGATCAGGGTGCATTTTTGTTTACCTATTATCCTTCAAAAGATTCATTGGTGATCCGAGTAAAGAAAGTTGTTTACGAAGCGGATGCCGAAACCGGTTATTTTGCAGATGGTGATGCATCGGTTATTCCGAATGAAGGACATGAAGGTGGCGAATATAATGCAAACTATGTAACCGTTCAGGATTTGGTTACAGCGGATGGAACTCGTGTTGTTACTATCGACAACAAAAAAGAAACCAATATCTCCATTGGCTTCAAAGGTTGCGAAGTTATAGAAACCGATAAAACCTCTTTGGCAGACGGTGTTTATACAATCCGTAACGCTAAAGGCCAGTATTTTGCAGTGCCTATTAGTGCTGATTGTTACTATACCTCTGGCTGGTCATCAATCGACGAACCCGTACAGGATGTCTCTCATATGCCGGCATACCAGTGGATAATTACGAAGACGAAGACTTCTGAATATGCAGCTTCGACTTCTCCTATTGAGTTTGTGAACCGCGAATATCCTACTGCTTGGTCTTGGGGTACTGTACAATTGTATAAAGATGAGGACGGTAGCCTCTATTTCTATAATGGAGATGAAAAGCTGACGTTGACATTCGAAAAGGTTGCAGATGAAATCATCTCTGATCCGAACCTGGGTTACAGATATATGAGTAAAGAAGAGCTGATGATCTCTAACTATGCATTCAACTATTACACTCCGTTCTCTGAAAACAATTATGTAAATATCCTGGGTGGAGACTCTGTGTTGAACGTATTGAATGACGCTGAAGTATTCTTCGGCATTGAGCCAGTGAGCGAATTAGGTTATGATACGGAAGAATATGGTATTTTGGTTTCGAAAGAATTGAAGGCAAGAATCCCAGCTTTGGCTCAGTTGGAAAGAGCACCGTATTATATCTATAGAATGGATGCAAACGGAAAGAAGGCTTATGCCGGTATTCAGAATGATTATATGTATGATGGAATGAATTTGGATGGCCGTGTTGTGATCTCTTCTAACTTGGAAAGACCGACTCCATTCTACTTCAAGGAAAATAACCATTATAACAAAAAGCATTATTATGCGTTTGTTCTGGCTTCTGAAGAAGAAGGAGGAGTCGCAGTAGAAGCTTTTGCTAGCATGGATCGGTCTAACAGGTTTGCTGTAGATGCAGGTGAAGAATCTGTATATTATCCTAGATGTATCAAAGTCGGTGTCGCCGATCAATCCTCTAATGCAATCCTGCAGTACCAGTGTGGTTGCGAAGCTCGTACTTCTGCATTCTCTATCGGTCTGGCTGAACAACCATTGTATCGCCGCTTCAACTCTTTAGCACTTGAAGGTAACGAAGGTGATGCTGCCGACACGCTGCGCTTCATCGAAAAGTATCGTAACGAATATCTGCAGATGGAAGTGAACCCGAACTTCATGTTCGCCGGAATCAACTTCCTTGGAATTGACGGTGCTGAAAAAGCAGTAGATGGTAAGTCATTCTATGTAGATTCAGTTTGGGTTGAACGTGGTCTGGGTTATATCAAACCGCAGTATCTGGTATCGATCGATCGTGAACCTGCTAAGACTACCACAATCAAGATTCCGTGCCCGATCTGTCAGGCAGAAATCGAAGCCGGACATGAAGCACCTGAAAACTGTATCCATGACAAGTATGTTGACGTAGAAGGCTACGAAAGAGGTCACTACCTGGTGAACTTCGCCGACTCTACAGCTAATAATAACTACATGTGGGGTAAGTATAACCGCGTTGGTTTCGTGGATGCTCTTCATATTGGTGACAGCTTGTATCTGTTGATCGACCAGTTCGCCGGTGTTAAGACTGAAAACGTAGACATCGCAGCTATTATCGCAGCTAATACGAAGAAAGGCGGTATTGCTAACGGTACGGGTTATTATATCAAGAACCTGAAGGGCGACGCCCACAAGTATTACACTTGGTCATTCCGCTTCATCGATCCGACTATCGCAGCTGACGAAGTAGAATCAAGCCGTTCGTTCCTGTTCGAATCGATGGCTCATGCAGATCAACCGCAGATTGCTCCGGAAAGAGCTTCTTGGTTGAAGATGCAGAATGGTTGCTTGGTAATGTCTGATCCTGCAGAATCTACATTCGCAAATGCTAAGACCGGTGGCGACGATGCCCTGATCTTCAATGTAGAAGAAGGTTCTAAGGATGATATTGCTACGGATAATGAAGTGATCTCGGTTGAAGGTGTAAACGTGATTGCTAAGGTTGGTGCCGTACGGGTATCAGGTGCCGAAGGCAAGAAGGTTGTGATCACCAATATCTTAGGTCAGGTAGTAGCTAACACAGTTATCACTTCCGATGATGCAATAATCGCAGTTCCTGCCGGAATGGTTATCGTTGCCGTTGAGGGTGAAGAAGCTGTTAAAGCAATTGTTAAGTAAGAATTTATAATCAAATAATTCTAAATAAGATCACGCGGAACTTCATTGTTTCAAGTAACCTGCGATGGGTGAACAAGTGACCGTATTAATACTAAAGTAATGAAATGAAAAAGTTCTTCTGACATTTCCTCTGTGAAGAGTGAATGCAGACCCAAAAGAATCCCCGGCGGTTATGATACTGTCGGGGATTTTTAATTCTGGATAAATCATCATTTACAGGTTCACTATTTCTTATAAACAAGCGTGAAGGTCCTGACTCGTCAAGATCGCCTGCGGAATGGTATTGCAGTGCTTCATGGGGTTATAGTGCCGTATAGGAAAGAACAACCCGGCAGATGGAATGAACGATGCGGGATGTGTGCTCCTTCCATACCTACCCGCTATTCATGTTACAGCCGTGAAACAAAAGAAATCCAACTGTAACATAGAAGGAAGACAATTGTGACATGAAAAGAATACAGCTGTGACATGCAGTAGAAGACCGATGTTTACCCGTTAGTTGCACAAAGATTCGCCTGAGCAGTGGCGGCACCTATCGATAATGTAAAAAGGGCATCCTTTTGGGACGCCCTTTTTACATTGTAAGGAATATCAGATATTACTCTTTTGCTTTCCAGTCATTGATCAGTTCGTTGATCGTTTCCTTTACCGACATGATCCGGGTTGTTCGCCAGGCGTTGCTGCCGGCAAACGCGTAACCGTTTTCGAAATTGCCTTTGAATGCGTTATACAAAGCTGCAATGATACAATAGGGGCTTCTCGAAATATCGCAAGTCTTGATGCAGTTGAAAGGGCAGCTCTTCGGCTGTTTCAGGCCTTCTTTTACCTTCTGCAAGAAAGTGCTGTGTATCGCTCTACCTGGCATGCCGACCGGACTTTTGATGATCTCGATGTCCTTTTCTTCCGCTTTTACATAGCTTTCCTTGAAAGCCTCGGAAGCGTCGCACTCGGTGGTGGGAACGAAACGGGTACCTAACTGAACGCCTGATGCTCCAAGGTCCATCACACGTTTGATATCTTCACCCGTATAAATGCCTCCTGCTGCAATTACCGGGATTCTCTTGTTATATTTTTCTTCGAAGTGGGATACTTCTTCTACTACCTGGGGCAGCAGTTCTTCCAGCGAGAAGTGCTCGTCTTCCAACTGGTTTTCCTTATAGCCTAAGTGTCCGCCTGCTTTCGGGCCTTCCAGCACGATTGCATCGGGGAGGTAGTCGTAGTTGTTTTTCCATTTCTCGCAGATGATGCGGGTGGCACGTGCGCTCGATACGATGGGTACCAGCTTCGTCACGCTGTCTTTCTTCAGGAATGAAGGTAAGTCCAGGGGCAAGCCTGCTCCACTGAAGATAATGTCTACCTTTTCTGCGATACTGGTTTTAACCAGTTCGGCAAAATCGGAAAGGGCAACCATCACGTTCACACCGATGATGCCTTTTGCTTTTTCGCGGGCTTTCCGTATTTCAGCTGCAAGACCGAGATTTCCGGCTTCTGTGTAGTTGGGAGAAAGCTTTTTATATAAGAGTCCGAGACCGGCGGCGGAGATAACGCCAATCCCGCCTTCATTTGCAACGGCTGAGGCTAAGCCGGAAAGAGAGATTCCTACGCCCATTCCACCTTGGATGATTGGAATGCGGGCCTTAAGATCCCCAATTGTTAATGTCTTCATGTGACTAAAAAATATGTTTATAAAAGATATTGGGACAAAGGTAGCATATTTAACCAAAGAATGTGCAAAAAGCACCAATAATATTGCACAAATCTGTAAATTATGTGCATCAAGGCTTCGCGGGAATAAAAAAGGACAGAGTGTGTCTCTGTCCTGGGTTGACTTGCATTATTTAACTTATTTGACCGGGATGTAACCGACTTGTTTCACTGTTGTCTGCCCTTCTGAAGAAAGAATATAATCGATGAACGGCTTTACTTTTCCCTCGTTTTTTACTTCATAGTAGTAGAAAAGCGGACGGACGATCGGATAAGTTTTGTTCTTTGCGTTCTCGAAAGACGGTTCGGTAAATGATTTGCCTGCATCATACGATACATGGATCGGTTTTACCTCTTTATTTACGTAGCCAGGCCGACATAGCCGATTGCTCCTTTTGTCTGACTGACAGACTGGATGATGGCTCCGGTTGCGGGCATACTGAGGATGCCGTTCATGTAGTTTTTATTCTTCAGAACGCTTTCCTTGAAGAACTCGTAAGTACCGGAAGAGGTTTCACGTGAATAGGCCACGATTTTCATGTCGGCGCCGCCCACTTCTTTCCAGTTTTTGATCTTTCCGGTGAAGATGCCTTCCAGTTGCTCGCGGGTCAGGTTGGACACTTTATTGGACGGATGTACGACTACTGCCAGCGCATCGTAGGCGATAACCACTTCTTTCGTGTTCTTCTTTGCTTCCTGCAGTTTGACTTTCTCGTCGAACTTCATTTTACGGGAAGACATGGCAATATCGGTTGTCCCTTCCATCAATGCTGAAATACCGACACCGGAACCACCGCCGGTTACTGTTATTTTAGCTGATTTATTTTTGTTCATGAAGTTCTCTGCTTCTGTCTGGCTGAGCGGCAGGCAGGTGTCACTTCCTTTGATTTTCTGTGCAAATACATTTGATGTAAACAAACAGGCGGCCATGGCTGCAGGATAATCGTCTTTTTCATTTCGCTAAATATGAATTAAATTTCTGTATGCAAAGTAACTACAGAGGTGTTGCAAGGGTATGAAACAGATGTTACGTTTGTATTAAAACTTATATTGCAGGCGAAGCGTGAAGACGTTATCTTTCCGGTCTTTTTCATAGCCTTTCACGAAGTCGCTCTTTTCGTTAAAGTTAAATTCGTAGTAAGCTTGTACGCGGATGTGTTTGTTGAAACGATAGAGAGCCCCGACGCCCAGGGTACTTTGGGCAAGGTCTGTCTTTGAGGTGAAACTGTTTTCGACACCGATCTCGTTCCCTTTCAGTTTGGTGTTGGGATCATAAGCGTCATATTTCAATACAGCAGAGAAAGGAGATGCTCCGATGTCCTGTACCAGATAGAAGAAATAGCCGATGAAGGGACGTTTGAACAGCGAGTTTTCCGGCAGGTTTTCCGGACGTGTCCCGGTGTTCGGACTTTTGCTGCTGCCGGCGATGCCGGGTTGTGTTCCTAATAATCCTTCACCCCGGAGGGTTGTGATACCCCAGGAGCTATGGAAGGAGAATTGTGCATCCATGCCGATGTATTCACGTTTCATATAGGTGCCGGTTTCGCCTTTGTCGATTTCGACGAATTGTTTACCTTGAAGCTCGTAAGCAGTCGTAGTCGGATTGTAGACACCGCCGTTGTAGTAGGAGAGGCCTAATCCCCATTTCGCCCAGTTGCCGATTTCTTTCTCTGCTCCGAGGCGGCCGATGAAGTCTTTCCTGCTGTCGGTCTCGCGGTTAATGCTGTTACCAGCGAAAAGACCTGCGTCCAGGCGGAGGAAGGCAAGAGGGCTTTTCTTATCTGCGCGGAGTGTCAGCATGGCACCCAAATCGCGTTCGTCGGGGAAGAAATACTGGATGATTGTTGCACGTTCGGGCGATTCGAGGCCGCTGGTAGAGTAACTGATTTCATGACCAAAAGGGCGGTTGAACACACCGGCCATCAATTGGCTGCGTTTGGTCCAGGGATCTTTAATACCGATATACAGGTCACGGAAGCTGACGCCTTTATCGTTGGCTTCGAGCTGTACGGCGCCGGTTCCGATACCGTCATTATATTCAAATTTCAATCGTCCGCGCCGGATGCCGAAACGGTTGAAGCCTTTATCTGTATGCTCGTTTTTGTCGCCCACCTTCAAGGTTGCATCTTCCTGTCCATATTGGAATTGTCCTTGTATATACGCGGATACTTTGAATTTATTGAGTTTTTGGACCAAGTTGCCCAGTGTCGTTGTCTCTTCTGCCAATGAATCTACACGGGCGTTCAGCTTTTCCATCTCCGGCGCTTCCTGCGCCAGCATGGCAAACGGAAGCAGGGCCAACAGGCAGAATGCGATAATTGTTCTTAATTTCATTCCTGATTTTTTAGGGATTAAATGATGATTTACGATGATACAATAACCGCCCCTACGAGGTCGTTATCCGCTCACCCATAAATCATCATTTATCGTTATAATTTACACTGCAAAGGAATAGAAATATTGTTTCACATTTACGACATACATATTACATTTCTGTTACAGGTTGCCGATGACGCGGCGGGTATCTTCCGCCCGTTTCTCCAACTCCTTAATCGTTAATGTAATAACTTTGCCTATCGGGCGATTGTCCCGGTAGGTGACGACACGCAGCCAGGTCGCGTTCTTAGGAACGCGGAGCGGAGCTTCATACTTGGGTGTGAAGTTGTCTGGGTCTGTATTGTCGAATGTATAGTAGATGTCGAGATTACCCGGTTCGCTGTCCAGTGCGATTTCCAATGAGCCGTCCTCCGTATAGCGGGGTGTAACAATAGCGTTATACATGCTACGGGCATATTTAATTTGTGCTTCATCCGCACGTAGGAAATGCTGTTCGACACGTGGCCAGAACTGGTCCCAGTTTGCCTTCTCCGGTCCGGTCCAGAGCACTTCGGCAAGGGCCCATCCGCGTGGCCAGGTCATATATTCGGCATGGCGGAAAGTCGGAACCGATTCAGCCCAGAGGTTGCCTTGTCCGCCTAATATCATTTCTGCCGGTACGCCGTCGGGAACCGGATTGAAACTGTAAGAGTCTTTCAGGCGGCACATGGAGTAGGTGTCCGGCTCTACGGACGGCTCGCCCTGCCAAAGGTCGATGTAGCAATGTTCGGTCGGTGTCATAATCACATGATGGCCGGCTTTGGCCGATTTGATACCGCCTTCCATGCCGCGCCAACTCATGACAGTGGCATCGGGAGCCAGTCCGCCTTCGATAATTTCATCCCAGCCGATCAGCTTTTTCCCTTTCTCTTTCAACAGGCTTTCCATGCGGTGGATAAAATAGCTCTGCAATTCGTTTTCGTCTTTCAGGTTCTCCGCTTTCATGCGGGCCTGGCAGCGCGGACATTTGTGCCAGAAACCTTTGAAACATTCATCCCCGCCGATATGGACATATTCGTCCGGGAAAAGGGCGGCGACTTCCGTCAATACCTTGTCCATAAACTCGAAGGTGGTTTCTTTGCCGACGCAAAGCGTGTTCTCGTCTTCTCCGTAGAATTTATTTCCTACGCCGACAGTCTCAGGCGCTTTCATACAGGCCAGTTCGGGATAGGCGACAAGAGCTGCGAGGCTATGTCCCGGAACATCTATTTCCGGAATGACGCGCACATACCGTTCTGCTGCGTAGGCCAGCACCTCTTTCACGTCATCTTGCGTGTAGAAGCCTCCGTAAGTCGCCTCTTCGCCGGGCAACTGCTTCTCGCGTTGCCACCATTGTCCTACACGGGGCGCACGCCAAGCGCCGACCTCTGTCAGGCGGGGCAATGATTTTATTTCCAAGCGCCAGCCCTGGTCGTCCGTTAGATGCCAGTGGAAGACATTCATTTTGTATTCGGCCAGTTGGTCGATATATTTTTTCACTTCCTCTTTGGTGAACCAGTGCCGGCTGACGTCCAGCATCAGTCCGCGCCAGGCAAACTGCGGTTTGTCGGTGATGTCGGCGCATGGGATCGTCCAGTCGAAGTCTTCCTGTTTCCGGTCGCTCTTTATCTGTGGGGGAAGCATTTGCAACAGGGTCTGCACACCGTAGAAGATTCCGGCAGGCTGGTGTGCGGTAATGATGACGTCACCGTGTTTGACCAGCAGGTGATAGCCTTCTGCTCCGAGTGTCGCATCGTCTGTCAGCTCGAATTTGATGTTCCCGTGTTTCTCAACCGGTATTTCGAAACCGGTAGCGGGAGCTGTCTTGCTATTCAGGTAATGCGCAATCTTCAGCAGTTCCGGATTGGATGAGTCGAGCGTGATTGCGGCACGGCGTGTAAGGCTGAAAAAATCATTCTTTACTGTAATCTCTTGCGGAGCGGGAATCAGAGCTGGTTTATCCTGATTTGGTATTCCTTGTTTGTCGGAACAGGAAATGAAGCCTGACAGCAGGCTTGCAACAGCAAGTATGAATAGCGACTTTTTCATTCTTATATGTGTTTTATGATTTGAGCGCGAAGATAGAGATTCTATTTCACAAAGCCAATTTTTGGTCTTGGTTTGTCATTCAAGCTCTTTTTACTTTGCAATTCAGCCAGTGTTTGGTTAATCAGTTCCAACTGCATGCGGGTGTCGTCGTTGATGTCGTTGTAATCGGCAAAAGCTTCTTCGACATACGTTTTCAATTCTTTTATTTCTTGCTGGAGTTCCATAATCCTGTCTGTTGGAGGATTTAATATTAATTCCCGAATAGCAACGAAAGCACGAGTTATTAAAATACTGGTCTGTACTGCTATATCACTTCTTAGCACACTTGCGAGCATTATAACTCCATGTTCCGTGAAAGCATATGGATTTCTTCGAACTCCCATCTTTATAGAATTGGAGGTCACAATTTGTGACTTCCAAATTTGGGTTTCATTATCGGTTAACTGAAACATAAAGTCTTCAGGAAAACGATCGGGGTTCCGTTTGACTGCTTGGTTCAATACTTTAGTCTGAACTCCATACATTTCAGCCAGATCACGATCCAGCATAACTTTATACCCTCTAATCTCATAAATCTTGTTCTGGATAACTTGTAATTCTTCCATTTGTCGTAAATTTAGTAAAGGTTTATATTTACGTTACTAAGATAGATATTCTATTTCACAAAGCCAATCTTTGGCCGGGGTTTATCAATTAAGTTCTTTTTACTTTGCAATTCAGCCAGTGTTTGGTTAATCAGTTCCAACTGCATGCGGGTGTCGTCGTTGATGTCGTTGTAATCGGCAAAAGCTTCTTCGATATATTCTTTGAGTTCTTTTACTTCATTCTGGAGTAGGGTGAAATCATTTTCTTTTGATTGAATGGGGAATTGTCTGATGAGTACGAATGCACGCATAATCCCTCTATTGATTTCAATGGCAATATCGGATTTAAGAACACTACTAAGCATCGCTACACCTAATTCTGTAAAAGCAAAAGGCAAATACTTAATGTTAAAACCTCTTCCTTTGTTCAAGATGCCAAAATGGCATCTTGAAAGTTCCTCCCGAGTTAACTCAAACATAAAATCATCCCCTTCAAATCGTTTCATATTACGTCGAACAGAACGTTTTAATTGGGCTGTTTCAACTCCATAGAGCTCAGCCAGATCGAAATCCAGCATAACTTTATTCCCTCTGATCTCATAAATCTTGTTCTGGATAACTTGTAATTCTTCCATTTGTCGTAAATTTTAGTAAAGGTTTATATTTACGTTGCGAAGATATACATTAAAGTGAAGGGAACAAATTAATAGCCGGATATAATAAACAAGAGGTGTAGTATATTGAGAACTACACCTCTTGTTTAGAATGTAAGGGGTCTTTTGGCTTATTCTTATTCTCCGGAGTGAAATCAGAATTTCCAGCCAAGATTGATCTGGAGTACACCGTTGCGGGATTTTTCTCCTCCCCAGTTTATATTTTCTCCTCCGAGATTCATACCATCGTCCGAGAGTATATTGGTGAGTCCGATATTATAGTTCATGGAGACCAATAAGCCGGAACTAAACTGATAACCAAGTCCGAGACCTAAAGCAACATCGACTTTATTGTATAAGTCTTTTGTCTTAACGGAACCACTGACCTTGCCCTCGGATGCGGAAATCTTGGAACCGACCAGAAAGCCGAACTGAGGACCGGCAAAAGCGTAAAGCCCTTCATATAAGTAGGCTTTTGCATAAATCGGAATATTCAGATAATCATTTTTGAATTTCGCAGTAGCTCCACTTTCTGATACTTTTATACCTTGCATGGAATAGTAAATGCCCGGTTCGATAGCAAATTGGGGATTAATAAGAAACTCTGCTGCGACACCGATGTTTAGTCCCGGTTTCATGTTTCCCCCGTCACTGTTTGTCATGGTGGCCAGATTCAATCCGACTTTCGGGAGGAAATGAACTTCTTGTGCACTAATCTGTAAAGTGACAAACAGAAACAACAATAAAGCAATCTTCTTCATAATGGATGATGTTTTAATGATTAATAGATAAACAACCTTTCTTAAATAAAAAAAGTCGCGCTATATTATAACGCGACTTTTCATTGAAATATTATTTCTTGCGCTCTTCAATCCACTTCCGTGCATTCACGAAACCTCGATCCAGGGAGTGACTTCGTCGTTGTTGCGGCGATCTTCCGGATAGTAACCGCACTGCCAGGGGAACATGGCGCGTTCCAGGTGAGGCATCATGGCCATGTGGCGGCCGTCGTGCGAGCAAACACCGGCAACCGACCAGGGCGAACCGTTCGGGTTGGCGGGATAGCCTTCGTAGTTGTACTTCAGCGCAATGTGATATTCCTTTTCTTCGTACGGGAAAGAGAACTTGCCCTCTCCGTGCGTGATCCAGATACCTAATTTCAAACCGCTCATCGAGCCGAACATAACCGAATGGTTCTTCGGAATCTCGACCGTGATGAAGTTCGATTCGAGCTTGTGCGAATCGTTGTGCAACATCTTATGTTTCTTTTCATGCTCCGGATAAACCACGCCTAATTCGGCCATCAGCTGGCAACCGTTACAGATACCCAAACTCAGCGTGTCGGGACGTGCATAGAAGTTATCCAATGCCTTTTTCGCCTTCTCGTTATATAAGAAACCGCCGGCCCATCCTTTGGCAGAGCCCAAGACATCGGAGTTGGAGAAACCACCGCAGAAGACGATCATGTTTACATCTTCCAACGTTTCGCGTCCGGAAGCCAAGTCGGTCATGTGAACGTCTTTCACATCGAAACCGGCCAGATACAGGGCGTAGGAAGTTTCGCGTTCGCACTGGCAACCCTTTTCACGGATGACAGCGGCACGGATTCCGCTCTGGCCTTTGCGGTCAGCTGTCAGGCCGTAAGCAGACAGCTTGCCGGTGAAGCCTTTCGGATATTTGAATTCCAACGGCTGCATCTTATAGTTTTCGAAGCGGTTACCAGCACATACGCTGCCACTCTGCTTGATATCCAGCTTGTAAGACGATTCGTACCAGACGTCACGCATATAGTCGATGCCGAAATGATATTGGATGCCTTCTTTGGAAATTAGGATATGACGTTCGCTGGTCGGCTTGGCGATAGCGGCAAAGCCTACGCCTGCTTCTTCCATCAGCTTCTCGAATGCTTTCTTGTCTTTCACCTGAACCAGGATACCCGGGTTTTCGGCAAACAGGATCTTGACGATATCCTGTTCGGACAGCTTGTCTAAATTTACTTCCAGACCGCCTTCGACGTTGGCGAAACACATCTCGAGCAATGTCGTGATCATACCGCCGGCCGAGATATCGTGTCCGGCAAGGATCAGGCCCTTTTCGATTGCATCCTGGACTGCGTTGAACGCATCGGCGAAATATTCGCTGTCCTTTACGGTCGGCACTTCGTTGCCTAACTTGTTCAACACCTGTGCAAGAGCGGAACCACCCAACTTCATCGTGTCGAACGAGAAGTCTATATAATATATGTAAGAATTCTTTTCGTGCGCCAATACCGGAGAAACGATCTTGCGGATGTCGCTCACCTCTGCACCTGCCGAAATGATAACCGTACCCGGAGCGATCACTTTGTCGTCTCCATACTTCTGCGTCATCGACAAAGAGTCTTTACCAGTCGGGATATTGATGCCTAAGGCACAGGCAAAGTCAGATGCTGCCTGAACAGCCGTATAGAGGCGGGCGTCTTCACCTTCGTTGCGGCACGGCCACATCCAGTTGGCACTCAAGGAAACACCAGCCAGCTTGTCGGCCAGCGGAGCGAAGACGATGTTCGTCAATGATTCTGCGATTGCCATAACCGAACCGGCAGCCGGATCGACCATTGCCACCTGCGGAGCGTGACCGATAGAAGTGGCGATACCCGCTTTCCCGCGATAGTCTAACGCTACTGCACCTAAGTCGCTCAACGGCAACTGTAATTCACCCTGGCATTGCTGGCGGGCGATCTTGCCTGTCACGGAACGGTCCACCTTGTTGGTCAACCAGTCCTTACATGCCACAGCTTCCAATTGAAGCACGTTTTCCAGATAATGGTGCAGTTCGGATTCCTTGTAAACCACCGGAGCATAGGTCTCTTCAACCGTATGGTCCTTCATTATTGTTCTCGGCGGTTTACCGAACATATATTCGAGTTTGATGTCGATCGGTTTCACGCCGTCGGCCTGTTCGAAAACAAACTTCATGTCGTTGGTCGTTTCACCTACGACATACATCGGAGAGCGTTCGCGGTCGGCAATGCGTCGTACGCGGGCAACATCCTCTTCCTTCATCAGCAAGCCCATACGTTCCTGGCTCTCGTTTCCCACAATTTCCTTGGCGGAAAGTGTCGGGTCGCCAACAGGCAACTGGCTCATGTCGATATGCCCTCCGGTCGCTTCCACCAGTTCGGACAGACAGTTCAGATGGCCGCCTGCACCGTGGTCGTGGATAGAGATGACCGGATTGTTGTCCGACTCGGCAATGGCACGGATTACGTTGGAAACACGTTTCTGCATTTCCGGGTTGGCACGTTGTACGGCGTTCAGCTCGATACCGCTGGTGTACTGGCCCGTGTTCACCGAAGAAACGGCACCGCCGCCCATACCGATACGATAGTTGTCACCACCTAACAGCACGACCTTTTCGCCCGGTTCGGGATCGCCCTTCAGCGCGTCGCGCATATTGGCATAACCTACACCGCCGGCAAGCATGATCACCTTGTCGTATCCATATTTCTTGTTGTTCTCTTCATGTTCGAATGTCAGCACCGAACCGCAGATCAGCGGTTGTCCGAACTTGTTACCGAAATCGGAAGCACCGTTCGACGCCTTGATCAGAATCTGTTCCGGAGTCTGGTACAACCAGGGACGCGGGTCGAGGATCTTTTCCCATTCGCGGGCCCCTTCGGTACGCGGGTAAGCCGTCATGTAGACTGCTGTTCCGGCAATCGGAAGCGAAGCCTTACCACCGCCCAGACGGTCGCGTATCTCACCGCCCGAACCCGTTGCAGCGCCGTTGAACGGCTCGACTGTTGTCGGGAAGTTGTGTGTTTCGGCTTTCAGCGAGATAACCGATTTGATTTCCTTCACTTCATAGAAATCAGGTTTGTCGCCGCTTGCCGGTGCAAACTGTTCGATCACCGGGCCTTCGTTGAACGCCACGTTATCTTTATAGGCGGAAACCAACTTATTCGGGTTCTCCGCCGATGTTTTCTTAATCAGGTTAAAGAGGGAGCTTTCTTTCTCTTCTCCGTCGATGATGAACGTACCGCCGAAGATCTTGTGGCGGCAGTGTTCCGAGTTTACCTGTGCGAAGCCGTACACTTCGCTGTCGGTCAGCCGGCGTTCCAACTTCTGGCTCACTTCGTTGAGGTAAGCCACTTCTTCGTCGCTCAACGCCAGTCCTTCCTGCTTGTTGTAGGCGGCGATATCTTCGATATAGACAATCGGGTCCGGTTGTTTACTGATCGTGAAGATGTCCTGGTTCAGACCGTTGTAGATGCGTTGCAACATCGGGTCGTGTTCGGCTTCGCCCGATGAAACGGGGAAGTATTCCTCGATGCGTGCGATGCCTGTGAGCCCCATATTCTGGGTGATTTCCACAGCATTCGTACTCCAGGGGGTAATCATTTCCCGGCGCGGTCCCACGTACCAGCCTTCCAGCGTTTCAGCCTGGAGAGGTTTTGCCTCGCTAAACGCCCAAACTAATTTTTCTACATCTTCAGGAGAGAAAGCGTGTGCAGCCTCCACAGCTAACACCGTCTTTGTAGGAGATTGAAAGAATAGAATCATATCGTCGATTTATTAATGGTATTCGTTCGTACAAGGGATAACAAAGGATATCCCTCGCTTACAGGGTGCAAAGATAGTAATTTACTATTTAACCATACGTTTTTTTAGCACAAAGCGATTTTATTTAAGTTGCTTATTTCCAACTGGGCACTTAATCCCATCGCTTTTAATAACTTTATTACAGTAGAAAATGTCAGATTCTTACCATTTTCTATCCTGGATATTTGAGCTTTTTGCACACCGACTAACCGCCCTAATTCTTCCTGGGTGAGTCTCTGTGCTTGCCTTGCTTGTTTGATAGCTTCACCTATCCGGAACATTTCCAAGTCTTCTTCATATTTATCACGTCTTGGAGTCCCTTTTTTCCCAATCAGCATATCCTCGACCTCTTCTTGTGTATAAAATTTCTTTTTATCCATTGTAGAAATTCTATGGCGTTAGGCAAATATATCACTTTAAACTTCTCTCTTGCTTCCATGTGCTTATCATCCAACATGACAAAGATACAAAAGTTTCTATAAATAGAAACAATATAATTGGCAAAACGACGGGTACAGCTTTTTGGAACGAAAAGTATAAAAATAAAATGGCGTTTAAACAGACTTTGCTTGATGTTTAAACGCCATTTCTTTAGTAATTACATACAATCCATTCTTCTTGTTTCCTTCGGCTGGTTCGACTTGCAGTTATAGTCCGTTCAACTTTGTGGATCGTCCAATTGAACTTGTTTGAATACTCAGTGATATGGACATTAGGAAACATTGTTAACATAAACTTCCCTTTCAACGTGGACAGCACTTCTAATAAGTCAATGAACGCCTGTTCATTGAATAGCCCATTATAATGGGCACAGTTTGTATCAATGTAAGGTGGATCAACAAAATGAAATGCTCCAGGGCGATCGTAACGTTGAATGACTGACAGCGCATCTTGACATTCTATTGTTACATGTTCCAAACGAGTACAAAGTTCTTCTGTAAATGCATCTTTGGCATTTCGTAGCTTTTTTGGCATTCCTCCTTGGAAATCAAATCCAAATGTCCCGTTTATTTTGCTCGCGAAAGATGTTTTTGTCAGATACCAGAATGCACAAGCACGTTCAGATGGTCGAAACATTGCAGGATTATTGTATATATACTGAAAATGTTCGTGTTGACATCGACTATGTAAAGTCTTGTCAATCTCAACTTTCAACTCAGGATAATAGCATTGTGCTATCCAATAGAAATTAATAATTTCAGCATTAACATCATTGATCACTTCGCAAGAGACAGGTTGTTTTGCAAATAAGACAGCAGCACCGCCACAGAACGCTTCCGTGTATATGGTATGCTCTGGAATCAATGGTAGGATGTGCTTTAACATTGTTTGTTTGCCTCCGTAATAACTAATAGGTGTTTTCATTTTGACTTGTTTTTAATTGTTTATACTTTTGTAGTCTCTGACTTACATACATGCAAAATGCGACACGTCGCGACTGAAGGTCTAAAGCCCCCGGTCGTGCGGCGTGTCGCATTTTGTTAGTATGTAGGTCAGAGAACTACTAACGAACTGGGGGCTTTCTTTTACACCTGCCCCCGTTTGGGTGTTTTATCAATTATTGTTCTTCATCCGCATTATCGTTTAAAAGTTTTTCTAACTCATTAATTTTATCTCGTATCGCTTGCCGCTCAATGTGAACCAGGTTAAAGTCATAAGGGACAGATTCGCCGATCAAATAAGCTTCATAGGCTTTAATAACCTTGTAATCGGTTGTCTTAAGCTCATCTTCCAGCCAGCCGATTTGCTGGCGAACGTATTCGGGTTCGACGATCCGTTTTAACACGATCTGTTTGTCGATGTAGTAATACACGTTCGTGTGACCGAGTATTTCTTCATCGGAGCTGAAATCGTATTCATCATCCCATTTCAGAGCCAGATAGCAATCATTCGGATAAACAACGTAACCATCCGTGCGCCTCCAGGTATCGAACATCTGCTCACATCTCAACTCCCCTCTCTTCAGGAGATAATCATTGATTATCCTACCTGTTGTTCTATTTACTATTAGTACCATAATCAATCAATTAATTCCTAAACAATACCAAGTACGACCAATCTTTTTAAAGTGTCCGGTTTGACCCGGCTTCAATTCCACATATCCAGCTCCACTTCGAACCACATTAATTCCATATAGCGGAGTCCCTGATAGAAGAGAGTAGTCGCTATTACCGTTTGTATTTCCGTTTATTATAGCAGAACCGGTTGCCCAATATGCGCAAGCGATGTATAGATCATAGTCTTGCGCGTCCATGCCACCTTTATTACCGCAATAGGCTTTCCATGAATTAGGATTATCGCCAAACCAATCCTTGATTGATTCACCGGTAGGAAGCGTATATGTTCCTGCATTAACAAGGCTACAATTATGATCATATCCAGTTGTTGAATTAGGTATATTGCCTATTGGAATACCCAATCCTGTGACATTACCTGTCACAGCAACGTTACCAAACACTGCTAAAGCTGTATTCTTTACTCCGTAGTCTGCCTTTATCAGCATTGATGTCTTCGGGTTAGATGTTGCAGTATTGTCGACGAACATATTTTTTAAATGCGATGTAGCAGAGTAAGCTCCTGATATATTAGTCGTTATATCAATTCCCAAAGCGGTAATAATTGCATTATAAGTTTCCGTAGAACCTTTATCTACATTCCCGATATATAATTTTGCAACCTCGGAAAAATTGTTCCCTACATGCTTTAACCGACCAGCATCGACAACAAAGTCTGCTATTTTCGCTCCAGTTGTTACAGTAAGGTTTCCTGTGACAATTTCCAAAGAAGAGATATAATCAGCATTAATAATCTTTGTTACTAAAGCTTTTGTTACAATAGCTTCCGCATCAATCAGATTTGTACGTAAGTATCCACCATCAAGAAGGGACTCGCCATTTGCCGCAGACATAACCATTGCAGCATAACTACTATATCCTAAATTTTTAGCTAAGGCCTCTTTCGCCGCATTGACATCAAGTGTTATTTGCTGATTCGCATCTTTAATAATACTATAAGACCAGTCATTCAGGTCAGGCCTGTCTGCTATATTATTATAACCTGTTGTACCAGCTTTAAATACAATTTTACCACCAATTTCCCCCTGTGCTACATTAAAATAGGTTTCCCCATTAGGACTAACAATAAGCCCAACTGTTATGCGTCCTGGGAGGATTTCTGTAAAACCATAGACCGTTACGAAACTACGTTCATCTTCAAATTCACTTGATAAGGCGCCAGTCAGAAAATAATAGTATCCATCGCCTGGGTCCATTTTATAAGGCGTTTTGCTTAGGATAAACGAACCTGTTGTCCCTGATTTACTACATTTGGAATAGAGATACATAGCGTTGTCTTCGTCCAGCGGAGGTGATGTATAAGCCGACATATTCCAATATTTATATTCAGATGCGGCATGAGAAGAGGACAATTTAGATACACCCAATGTCATGTGTTGCAGAATCCCTGCCGGAATAGTGAATACTTTCGTTTGCTGGTTATATTTGAAATCTGGGATGATTTCTGACGGATTTGTTTTACTATTAACGAATCGGAATTGAAGACTTTCGTCCCCAACCAACATCGCCATTGTTTGGATTGTGATCGGGTTGATAGATGCACTAAACCCCGAAATGGCAGCTTCAAGCATAGATAAGGCTTGGACCGCGTCACGCCAGCGACGCTTGGTAAAAGACAAAGCATTGTTGTGCCGCTCTTCATCTTTGACCTCATCACCTTCCAGTTTGCCCAAGTCGGAGGAAAGGAAACCTGGTACTGGCGTATTTGACAGTTCCAGTTCCGGGCTGTGAGGGTTATTGATATAGTCCTTTATGCCAATGATCCGGATCGGCAAGCCGTTCGGCTGGAACTGCGTATCGCTAAACAGAATATAACTACCCGGTTGCAACTTGCCGCCTACCTCCAACCATTTCTTCTTGGCCCAGATGCCATCAAGTTCGCCAGTAAACGTAAAGTTTTCCTCTTCCTCTTCATACATATATTGGACAGCCTCCCGAAACATATCCCAGGAAGCTCCTGTTTTGGTTGTATTGTCGCATACATAGGCATCAGGAAGCGATATGTTGAATATGGCATATGTGTCACCAATGGCAGGCTTGAATGTATCATTGGGCATGATCGTTCCGTCAATTTCTTGTGGCACAATTTTAAACCTGCGCTCTGTATGGACATAACCAGTCAAGGCATCATCTGTTTGTTCAATATCAAATTCCTTTCCGGCCATGATTCCGCTTTGGAAGATGATCGTTGCTTTTTCTCCCGCAATCCGACATTGGGAATAATCTAAAGCAGCAGGAATAGTGTTGTCTTTGATGTCATAAAAATTCTTTTCAACATCTACCACAATGACTTCGCTAATCGTTCCCACGCGCGACGGATAAATATTGGAAGCATCGTAGCCATCTTCATTGTATGTTGTCAACTCACGATCTGCACGTGTGATAAACATACCATCGGCATCGGTTTTATAACGGCGTCCCTGATATTCTAACTCCTGATTTTTAGGGAGTAGTAGAGAAGTACTGCCGTATTTGGATGAATCGATATTCCGTTCACCACCTTGTACATATAATATAGTAACTGGGGCTTTTTCGCTTGATTCTGGCGGCCGAGGCCTGTTTTAAAGCCGTTGCCTTTACCGTAGCTTAACGGAAGCGGATCATCTTTGAAACGCTCTACTTTGCCGAAATTGATAGTCTTGTTTACAAATTCAAATTCAGTATTGTATTCATCGGATATCCTGTTAATCACTTCCATACAGGTTTCGTGATTGAAGGCTATTACCTTTTCGCTTGCTTCAATACAAGTTCCCAGCGTCCAACCACTGTCATGCAGGTTCAAGTTGTCGATAAGAAGTTGCATGAACATACGCGGTTTAGCTGTCAGTGGAAACTTCAATTTATGAGGCTTGCCGGAGAGTAACTTGTATTTCGTCCGGTTCAGCAATTCCCACCATCCACCAAACACGACGGTATATTCCAGGTTGCGCTCCCCATGTTTGGTCAAGTTTTCCGGCTTCCAGAGTGTATAGCGTTGCCCTTGAAACTCGATATAACTATAGATCGGTATTTCAACATGATCCGTGAGGGAGAAGTAAAGATATACTTTATCACCTTGCTTGATGGCCCGGTAACGATAACTTGTATCATCAACTGGAATGTCAAGAATTACCTCATTCTTTTTATCGTATATAACCATTGATTTATATATTATATTGTCTTTAATACCTACATTTGTACGGCTGTATGAATAGCCACCCTCAATTTCCTTTTTATAGGGGAGTTACGCTGTGAAGTGAAGCTCCCCCTTGATGTTACCTTATTAGTAGTATTTCAGAAAGCTGAAACTACTCGCATACTTCCTTTCGTTACACGGCTTCCGGTACTCGTTTTCCAAGTCATGGGCTTCTCTTTCAAACGCAATAGCATAATACGCTTTGTCATGAGCTTCCTTCCACTTCCTGCCCTTCTGCCTGGCAAGGGTGATAAAGAACCAGATCAGGTACTCTATCAGGTACCAGGCATAATAGAGTAAAAGCGGGATAGCGATAAGCGCCAGCATCCACCAGCCGAATTTGTCAAATGCGAAGCAGGTGAACACAATCCCTAACGCGAGAGCCAGGCCGGCGGTGAATAAGGTTTGATACTGCTCCACGTGAACAGCCTCATGATACTTCGTCCGACTGGATAGTTCAGAATGTTCTGTGAACACTGCCCCGAAGAGCATAACTGTTGCGAAGTCGGCCAGGAATGTGACGATCTTCGCGATCTTACTGTTGTAATAAATCTTTGCCATATAAGTTTGTTTTGTGCCGGTTGCCCGGCGGGTTAATTAATGCCTAATAATTCCATCATCTTGGCTACCTTCTCTTCCAGTGCCCGGTAGTCGGATAGTGTGACCTTTTGAGGCTGATCCGGTTCGTCTGCCAGTTCTTCGTCCGGTAGCTGCTCTACAGGTTCGTCGGGTAAGAGTTCCGTAACTTCATCGAGTATTACTTCGTCCTCGACAGGAGCGTCGATCTCTTCAAAGTGTTCAGGGAGTTCCAGCAAGGGGACTTCCAACTTTTCACCATTCAGGTAATAAGTATAGCCGAGATATATTTCTTTCCCGAACATTACCTGATCCGATATACGGCGGAAGACTTTACCTTCTTCCGCTGTAATGTGTCTACTGTTCAATTCATCTGTTTTCATGCTGTTTCCTCCTCTAATACTTCATCGGGAAAATCTGTTGCAAAATCACTCATGGGTTTAATACGGGCTGCTAATGCGGACCAATTGGTTGCCGTTTTATAGGTGTCGACGGATTCATCAGGGACGTAGATTGGACAATTATTTGTATTATAAAAAGTAGAAGTGTCTATAGTTGGAGGCGTTATTGTGATTGCTTTAATATATTTCAGACTTCTACAACCATAATAAGTTTCAACGCCGAGATCGCTAACATTAGCTGGTATAACGACTTTTGATAATTCATAGCAGTTCTTATAAGAATAAGAAAAGTTATTTATTTCAGTACAATTATCAAAAGTATCTATATATACAGTTTGAAGATAAGGGCACAAACCCATAAAAGAGCTAAAATTCTGTGCTTTCACACATTTATCCAACAGCCCTTTTGCGTAGAAAAGGAGGCGTTGGTTGTAATAGAAACAGCTTTTGAAATCTTGTCGATTTATATCATTTTCAAACACTAATCCAACATATCTCGTCTCACGACATTGATCAAAAGAAATATTATTGATTTTACTATTACCGATACTCCAATAAGCGTATAATGAATACCGCCCACCGGATGCTTTTGTTATGTTTTCACAATTAGAAATTTCTACTTGATATATTCCTTTAGAAGTATAAGTATGTTCATACGACGAACTGGTACCTTTAGCAATATCACTACTTCCATCCCCCCAATTTATAATATAATCGGTCGTAGTCGATATAATGTATATATCGGCAACACGATCTCCTAAATAGGCCATTTGGATATTCCCATTCTCTTTTGGTTTAAAAACAATAGGGTTTAAGAATAAAGAAACATTTACTGAAATAGCAGAAGTCCCTATATTAATTTCACCTATATAATCCAAACAATTAGGGTGTGTCACTGTATAACTCAATGTCCCCTTCCCCAATAGCAATATACATTCTCCATAAAGATTTGTAATCGCTTCTTTTCCGTCGCAAGAAACCGTAGCACCTTCTACTGAATTTGAAAGATCATCTTTCACTATAAACTTTACTTCTACAGCGGCATAGACTTCTACTGTATGTGTTGTGTCATTGGTAATGGCCGCAAAGGAGAAGGTATTCCCTGCATATCCAGCAGCTTCTACAGTTCCCTCCACAGCTTCCCCGCCTCGCTTTAATGTTACATAGCCATCTGCATCTGTGACGTAAACATCATTACCAATTATTACGCGCGCATTTTCAATATATAGATTCTGATTATAAACCTTGACGCGGATTTTTCGGAGGGGAATATAGGTAATACTATATGATTGCGAGCGCGTGCCAGCAACAAGGTATGTATCTGAATAGTCTTCGTGATTGTCACACCTGAAAGTGAACTCAATAATTGAGTCATCATCTGCCGTCACCTTGTACGTCGTTTCACTGACCTTTACAGCCTCAAAATTGCACTCAAACGTAGAGTTTGTGATAGTCTTCGACTGCGAAGATGAGAACGTAAACGTCGTCACCGTCGGTGCCTTCAGATTCGTGTAGGTTACCTCCAACTCCGGGAATGCCGCCCGGATCGCGGCTAATTTATCCTCGACAGCCGTCACCGCATGGAACTTACCCGTCACGACAGCCGTCGCAACGTTATTGCCCTTTTCGTCAACCCCACCGAGCTTGATCAGCTTGTACAGGATGTCAAGGTTAGCCCCTGTAGCATTGAGATCGATTAGGCGGACACGGCTCAAAGCAGGATTCTTCATTGACAAACATCTATCGACAACCGGGAAGATGTTCACTCCGGGCGTGCTCTCGCTGATGATCGTAGATAGCTTTTCGACGCCGGCCAACTCAAAAAATGCATCTAACAACTTCGGCTGATTCTTCAGTGTTAAGTTCGTGATAGTGCCAGGCAAATACAGCTTAGCCAGGTTACCACCTTCCGGAAGGTTTACAGCGGTGATCGCCGTGCCCTGTGCGTATATCTCTTCGATGTTCGTACAGTTGCGTAGCTCGATCGGCTCGGAGTACTCCGGACAGTTACGGACGTCCAATTTCTTTAACATACGGTTCGTTCCGATAGACAGACTACGCAGATTCCGGTTCTGGTAGCCTTCCACCCCAGAGCCGACGATTAACTCCTTCAACCGGCTCATCTTTGATACATCTACAGTACCGGGATACAGCGGCGAGAGGTCACCCAGAGAAGCGATCAGGGATGCGCCGTATATGATCGTTTCCGTGTCGTTAAACTGCATGTTTTCCGGGGCCGTCATTGTCTTTGTCTCGTTAAAGCCTACACGTTGAGACTTCGTCACTGATCCCCACTTGACATTAAAGTACATCGCATTAAACGCCGTCAGTGTGAGGTCGGCACAAGGCTCTACTCCTTCCCAAACGGCCGGAGTATAGGTTCTGAACACAGCAGTATCACCCAGGATCGAACCGGCTAAGAATTTACTATCGAGGTACAGAAAGCGATTTTTCCAAATCCATTTACCGTACATCTCACGCGATCCCTGAAGAGCGTACAGGTAAGCCCCTGTCTTGATCGTCTGCGGGTTCTCATGCGATTGAGAGTAATCCAAATAACCCTCAATCAAAGGCTGCTCATACTTGTAATATCCGTCCTCGTTATAGATAGCTTCCGACCACTTACCAGCCTGGCGGGTATAGAGGTAGTCCATGAGCTTGTCGTAAGAGAGGATGTTTCGTTGACGCATCGTGTAGTACATCTCCCGTATTTCGTCGGCAAAGGCTTCCTCTACAAGCTTCCACAGCTCACTGTCGGCACCGTTCCAGACATTCGCGCCGTTCACAGTATCGTGCGTTTCGACGTTATAAAGCAAGGCTATCAGACCTTCGTTGTTGATCGGTAACAGGGTGTCATTATCGTACAGGATAAACAGCCACAACTTGCCACGGTAGCGCGTCAGGAACATGTTCTTTGCGCGCTGGTCGGTCATGCCAAATACCAAGGTAAGGAGCGCGTAGATAACGAGCATATCCTTGTCGAAATATAGACTGTATTCCGCCTTAAACTTTGCCGGGTCACCTTTACATGAGACTACCCAATCAAATATTTTCTTCACCTCTGTGATGTCGGCACCACCGTCCGGATAACGCGCCTCGATTGTTTCCTGCCACTTCGTAAAGTCTGCCGACTTGAACAGTGCCAAGTCGGAAGTGTTGTTCAGGAACTCCCAACTCTCGTCACCGTCCTTGAAACCGAATGTGTTCTCTGCAGCCTTGTCTGTGTTAAGGTTTACCTTGCCAACGAATACCGGCTCACTGTCCGGGGTAGCCTTGTGGAACAATACACAAGGTTTGCCGGCAACCGTCGTACGGGTCTTAGGATCTTCCTTCTGCGCTTCGGTTAAGAAGCCCATCTCTTTTAACATCCAGTCGGCGTAATTGGCTACACCTGTATTATGCGTACCGGATGATTCGGCAAAGTCCGTTTTGATACAGAATACCTTTGCCGGCAGAACTTCGTCCGTTACTTGGAACATTTCTGCCTGTTCCCCGCTCTCGATGTATGTCAGACCGTCGATAAACTCAAATTTGTAGTTCTTTCGAGGGTAATACTGCGAGCTGGTCCCCTGGACGTTGTTCTTTACGTTCGCCCACCAATTCAGTACACTATTGCCGGACGAATAGTAGTATATCTTATTCGTCTTCTTGTCACCTTTGTATTGAGGGAGATCACCCTCAAAGACAAGGCAGTCGATGCGCTCGTTCACCTTCGTGAAAGAGACATTTCCATAGGCGTCGTAAATATCGTTCTTATTGAACACTTCGACTTTCTTATCGTAATCGTCGATATCCGCGATGTAGTTGTTCAATAGCTGATACCGGTTCAGGTTGTTGTTGTATGACCGGATAGCGTAGATGTCGACTGTCGCATCTTCCCCGCCGATTGTGATACCGACAGGGCCGGCCTGCATGAAGTTATCTGTCTCCGGGTATTGGAACGTTTGAGATTTGATGCCGTTTACATAGATAGACAGTAGCCGGTTGTCCGATCTTTTCTCTGTCACGAATGCAAGGCGAATGCGTTCTTCGTCTTTAAACTTCGTTTCGATATCCGACTGTTCCGATTTGATTCGTGCCGTCTGGGAGGTGATAAGAATACCTCTTTCGCCGGACCAACAGGAGATAACAGGTGTGTCGTAGTTATACACGTCACGCACAAGGAACTCGACCTCTACCGTTTTACCCGTAGCGCGGAAATCCTTTTCAAATAGCATCAGAGGAATAACAACCTGTGCCCCGCCGTTCACGCGCAGGCAGGTACTCCCGGCATCGTCCGTCACCCAGCCGTTTGTTTTCCAATTAAACCCGGACATCGTAGAAGAGATATCGCCGGACTTCCATTCGTCTTTATTATTGTCGCTGTTGGAGCGGTTCTGTGACGTCAGATACAGTTCCAAGTCTGCCGTCTCCGGCTCCACGATCACGGCTGCTTCCGTCACATCTAAGTTAAACGTCTTCGACACGCTGCCGGATGCGATCTTCAGGACCAGCGCACCCGGCTTAGTGATCCGGTAGGTCCATGTCTGTAATGTCCGGTCAACGGTCTGTTCCGACAGGATTACTCCGTCGACGGACAGGGTGACGGCGGCGGTAGAAGCCGCCGGGTTGTAAACGACGAACGGGATAGACAACCGGTCATACTGTTGCGCCGTCACCAGATTGAAAGACGAAGCGACAATGACCGTATTATTCCCTGTCGTAACACATATCAAGTCATGAGCCAGCTCGTTACTGCGAACCTCCACGCCGTTGACCGTCGCCGTCATGTAGACAACAAGACGGTGTGCGCCGTGAGATTGTGCCGGGATCACCTGGGAGAGCTGGCGGTTGGAGTCGGTTGTTTCCTTCGTCGCGATCTCTTTGCCGTCGAGCACGAAGTGTACTGTCTTAGCGATAGCCCCGACGGGCGTGTACCGGTAAGTTATCTCTCCTGTGTTGACCAGAGTATCGTCGTAACTGTCCGCCAACGAGAGGCTGATAACCTCGACCGTATAAGCCAGCGAACGAGATTGCCCGGTGCTGTCCAATACCGTAACCTTAACCTTGTTCGTTCCGATGACCAGCCACTTGCCCACATCGAAATAGTTATCTCCCTGCGTGATTGCCTGTGTTGCTACTTTTTGTGAGTTGATAGTGTAAGTCGCCGTACCGTCACCTGTCTCCGAGCCATCATCTGCGTAGATGGACGTAAAGTTATAGCCAATCCGGACAGATGCGCCGGACACGGTGGACAGTAAAGTATCAGTAATAGATTTCACTTTACAAGTGATTCCGGCTGAACCGCCTCCGCCACCGGTTCCAGAACCGACAGGAATAGGATCACCGACCGGAACACCGTCAACGGTCAAGTATAACATATTCTCTTCAGCATACCCGCCGTCTACCTTGCCTTCCTCCAATGCGGTAATACGACTATCGTATTTAGAGACCTTGCCAATCTGCTGCTGGGCAAACTCGCCCTGTTCCTTAGCAAAATTTGCCTGTTCCTCGGCTGCCTTCGCTTTCAAATCTGCATTCAATGCGGCGGCGTTAGCCTTACCTGTCGCGGCCTCGGCGTCCGTCTTGCTTTTCGCAAACTCTTCCTGACGCTTCAGTTCTGCATTCTGACGTGCTTGTTCGGCCGCCTGCCACTGAGAATAACTATCTCCCCATTTCACATAGTCGTCGGAAACTTCTGCCTCCAACTGACGAAGGTCAGTCATTTTTTTATTCGCATCTTCAGTTATTTGCGCCATCTTACCGTCCGCATCTTTCGCCGCCTTATCCGCTTTTCCTGCCGCGGTGTTGGCGTTCCCGGTTGCTTCGACCGTCTTTTCGTAGGCGGTTTGCACGTAACTCAAATCTAACTGTACGCTTGTCTTTTTCCCATTGATAAACTTATAACCGAGGGAGACAAAGCCCACCAAAGATGTGGCAGGCGTCATTTCTGATATCTTGATTCTCTTCTTTGCCATATTATTTCATGTCGATTAAATATTCACCATCTTCAGTTTCAATAAATTCCCCATCTTCGGAGGCAAGCAGGTATTCCGTTTCCCCAATCCGGAACACAGTAAACACCAACGTCAAGTTAAATTCGACAACGATCCTGTCAGCCAGGGACAGAACTTTGAAACCGGAACTTTTCTTGTAATAGCAGGGATATTCTTCGCTGGTATAATCCCAGTAAAACCGTCGTTCATCCGGTTGGATCAGATCATTGAAGAAAGCCGTATAGCATTCCCAGAACCTTGCCAGGTTAACGGCGCTTAAACAGCATTTAAGCACCGTTTCTTTGCTGTTGAAAACGACGTGATCCGCGTCGTAAAGCTGGCCGTCCGAGGTTGCGAAAGAACGGGTGAGGTTCTGTTTTACGGTCGGAGACTTTAAGAGGTCATCCCAACCGCCGATTATCTCTATGCCATATTCCGAAACTGGTACATCATCTATCTCATACTCCGAAACCGGAAGAGTAAGGCCGCTGCCGGAAACTACGGTATAATCATCCGATCGGCCAGGGAAGTCGTCTGCGAACTTCAGGCTGAAGGTCACAGCGCGGTTATAATCCTTGTTGGCAGTCTGGGTAAGCAGGCGCAGCCGCCAGTCTTTTGCCAGCTCCGTGATCCGGAGCGTGTGATATCCCGGCTGACTGATCATATAGATGAAATCAGATGCATCTACACGATCACAAGCAAATGATATTGTCACCTCTTTTGCCTCCAAAACAGGTGCTGTGAGGTCCACTTCTATGCCATCCTCTTCCGGCCAGTCGTTCGCTTCAGGCTCTTTAAGGGCCGGGAAGCAAAGCAGGTCGTTATACCCTCCGCCGGTGATTACGACACCGTAGCGGGCGTAAATGTCAATGTCATCTATGTAAAAGGCTCCTATCATGGTTTACGCATTAAAACTCCGTTATTGACCATTGAGGTTATACCGTTCCTCATCTCTTTTATATCCCGATCAATGCCATCCAGACGGCGGCAGTAACGGGTATTCTCTTCGATCTGTATCCACTTCTCAGCCGCTTGGTACAGGATTGTACTTATGTTGGTAGTATTCTTGTCTATATTGGATGTGATATAAGTAAGCGCATTGACACTACCCATGAACTCGTTAAAGCTGTCCTGGCTGACGGATTGGATACCTTTTGCAACGGCAGAGCGTGTAGCGTCTTCTGCCAGACTCACGCCGGTGATCTTCTCCATTGCTTCCGCTTCCTTTGCGGCGCTTTCGATGATCTTGTCGTACTGCTTGCGTAGCTCTTCGATCTTATCCGTTGTCAGGCCATTTTCAGAGGCTTCTGCAAACTTCTCATACCATTCTTCTAAGGGAGCTTCCAGGTATTTCATCTGGATCGCTTGCATCATGGCGTTTCGCATCAACCCCCTGAAGTCATCAGCAAAGTCTGCCGCAGAACGTTTACCGTCCAGGAATCCTTGCGCGATGCTGTCTGATATGGCGGAGACAGTCGTTCCGGTCCAGCTTTCTTTCATCTCTTCGTTAAGCTGGTCCATCATTTCGACCACGTTCGCACCTTCCTCCTTCAGGGCTTTCAGGCGTTCAAAAAGGGTTTTGGCGGCGCCATCCAGTTTGTCCTGGGTGTACAGGCTTTCAATCTCTTCGTACGACTTACCGGCGAGGCTGGAGTACTCGTTCCAGGTTTTTGCCTTACGGAACCAAGTGCCATGCTTGTACCCCGTCCCGGAAATATAATCTTCGCCCATCAATTTGCCCCAGACTTCCTGGTATTCGCGATTGATAGCCGATTGTTGCAAAGACAGTTCCTTCTTTAACCGTTCCTGGTACTCCAGAGTCGTTTCGCCGATCTGCTGCTGGATACGGAGGCGTTCGCGCAGGATGGCATTGTATTCCATCTCTTTGCTATAAGTATCGACAAGGCTTTGTAAGTATTCCTGTCGTATCTTTTTGTTCTCCTGAAGACGTTTGCCTATGCTCGAAATAAAGCCGGTTACTCCGGAAACAAGGCTGGCGATACCCTGTATGATGTTCCCGCTCGATATCTGAGCGATCCCGGCAGCGATCCCGGCAGCAGCCTGGGCGACATCAGCAGCAGTCTGTACCACATCGCCCAGCTGACTGTCGAAAGTGGCGGCCATATTGGCGCAATCCTGAAGCGAGGAGGCTACAGCTTGCAAATCTTGTGGCAGGCGGCTGTTGCTCTCATTTTCTGCCGACCGGATACCCTGCTCGATGTTGTCCAATAGGGCTTTCATTTCCGGAGAAAGTGTACCTGCAATCTTTTTCCATTCTGCAACAAACTTCTTTGCCTCTGCAATGGCCTTTTTTAAAGTCTCACGGGATATCCGCTCCATATCGCCGAATAAAACCTGCGTAAAGCCGGAATTTTCAGTGAGCATAGTAGCCAGTTCTACCTGATAGCTGTTCGTCCGGGCATCCATTGCCGCGCTATATCGCTTTTTGTCGTATTCGGTGGTGGCTGCCTGGTAGGCTTTATTCAGGCGGCCCATATCCGTCTGGTAGCTCTTCTCCAGGCTGGTCATCTTCACGGTAAAAGTCTGGTAGTTCTTCAGCAGGTCGTCCAGGTTCTTCTGCTGTTCCTCCTTAACATCCTTGATAGCAAGGTCTATGATGATGCGCTTCTGGGGACCTTCCTTGCTGCTGTCCTGGTTCATCAGGCGGCGGAGCTTCTCCAGGTATTCGGCATACCCGTCGATATCCTGTTTATAGAGCTTCTTTTTCTCTTCGATGCTCTGCTTGAAAGCGGACGCATCGAACTTCGGGGCTGCCTCCTGGCGTGTCTTTTGGAGGTAACCCAGCATAATATCGTCGTCTTTTGTCCGGTTCGTTTTGCTTTGTAGTTCATTTATTTTATTCGACAGGTAGGCAATGAAATCGCCGCCTTTTGCCTTCAGGTCCTTAAAGGCTTCGTCTGCCGCTTCCTTCCCCATGTTGCGCTCGTATGCATACAGGATGGCGTATTGCTCTTTATAGAGCTTTACTTCCTCTTCGAGCTTTTGCAAGGCTGTTTTCTTATTGGCTCTGGCCGTTTCGTTCGCCTGCTGTTTGATAATGTTGCTAAGGTTGGTAGATACCTCGCGGGACTTGCTGTAATACTCCTTTGTTACGGTCAGGGCGTCGGTAAAGTAGGAGCGGAATTTAGCTTTCTGTTCGTCGTCCCAACCTTTATCCAATCCTGCAGTTATATCATGGATGGCATCAATCAAATCATGTTGCTGACCAAGAGTCAGTTCTCCTCCTTTTGCTAAGATGTCAAAATACTGATTTGCGAGCTTCATCTGTTTGGGAAACTCTTCTGAAATCTTGATAAAAGTATGGCTTTCTTTTTCTTGAAAATTATAATAGTTTTCAGCTAAAGGTGTAAGTTTTAGGTTTGCATTTTCTTTTTCAAGTTTTAATATCTCTTGACCTATTTTTTTCCGTTCATCAAATGTTTTATTTACATCCATTAATTGAGTACGATATTGCTCAATTGCGGCTGCATTAGCCAGAATAAGTCCGTTATTACGCTCCTGCAATTTATTGATTTCAACCTGCTTAATCGCAGCCTCTTCGTTCAGTTTGGCATAAGTAGTTTGGTTAAGTTGTAAGCTACGAAAAGCAAGTGCACTTTTATTAGCAGCATCTATATCTCCTGTGATCAGATTATAAAAACCTAACACTGATTCAGTCAGCATTTTTTTACGTGTAGAATAGAGGCTTTTGAAATATTCCATTTTAGCATTCAGCTTAACTGTAGCTGATTCGCTGCCTTCAATAGCGATCTTTAACCCATAAAATAAAGCTGTCAAACCTCCGATAAACAATCCAATACCAGAAGACATAAATGCTTTACCAGCAGAGAACAGTTGCCGTAATTGAGAAACACTGCTACCTATTGGTCCTGGTATTTGTTCTAATGCGTCTGTCAGGTTTGCTGATGAATTTTTTGTTTCTTTTAGGCTACTATTTACATTTTTCAATTCCCGATCCAACTCCCGGATACGATTCAATAGCCGTCCGCCAATCTTTTCGTTTTCACGTTCTTCTTTGTTCAACCGGCTATATTCTTCCCTAAGTAAGTTAAGAGTAGTCTTTTTTTCTACTAAAGAACCTTTCACGGCTCTATTCAACTGTATTTCACGTTCAAGGATACGGTTTGCATCAGAGGCACGTTGTTTTAATTCTGCCTGTTGTACGGCCAGACGCGATTGTGCCTGTGCGTATTCGTCACTCGAAATTGCACCTTTCTTGAATTTCTCATAAAGAGCTTCCTGGGCAGCCTCGTTTTGCTGAAGTTTTTGAATAAACCTTTGTAAAATAGTCGCGTTAAGTTTGGCACTGTTACTTAATCCGTTAAAAGCGTCATTACTATTACCTAACAAACGTTTAAAGGACGTATAGCTTTCATCGCCTACGCCTTTAATGGCAAGTTGAACCCTTGCCAGTTCTTTTTCGATATCGCCTTTTACAATAAATTCAAGTTTGATAGGTTCCATGTGAAATTGTTATTACTTTTGTGATTTAAGACTTTGTTGTATGAAAAAGATATTGCCTTTAATAGTAGTTATTGTATTACTAATGTCTTGTAATCGAGTAGAACCGATACAGTCATTAAGCCAGCTTGAGCCTGCATTGCGTAAACATGTCGGGAATCCAAGTAAAATTGATACTGCATACAAAGGAGACATTCTTCCATTTAGTGGTATTCGTTACGAATATGATTCCGTTCCGGAAGTTAAATTTGAAGACCTTGTTGAATTTCTATCCAAAGCATACAATACAAAACCCGTTATTACTGAAGACTTTCCACGACGTCGAGCTGAATTCATCCCCCTGAAAGATCATTCTGGGGCTTATAGGATTCAAGTTAATGATTATTGGGATGGGGATGTAAAAGAACGCCAATTAGGCTTTGCTATCATTGACGTTAACAATGAACTTATCCCCCCTTCTTCCCAAACACCGCAAACATCTGTTCCTTCGAAGTGATCCGGATCGGTTTGTCCTCTTTTTTACTTATATACCTGGGGGCATCCGATAGCATCATGATGAGCGTGGCATACGGTATCTTGCGTATGTATTCCAGGCTCCAACCTGTATCTTTTGCGATCTGGTAAATAAGTCCGAAAGGGCTATGAGAGCTTTCGAAATGCCCTTTAACTCCCTTTTCATCCTGGCTCAGATCGGTATCTTCGGTTTCGTTATCCTCATCCCCGACATCGACCTGATATAGTTGGAAAAATCGTGTGCCCCCGAAAGGCTGGATACCATTGTCCAAAGTTCCATCATCTGCCGGGTGTCCAGATGCCGGCGGAGAAAACGCGCCAGCAAGCGGTTCCGGATACCTAATGGCGTACAATACGACAAGATGCCATAGGCTACGATCCGGCTGGCCGGTACCATACACTCGTTTATCATCAAGTGAGCTTCGTCCAATGTTTCTGGTTCCAGCGTTGTAGCGCATTGCTTCATCCTAAGGTACAAGCCGGATATCTTCCAAAGCGTTTCACTATCCGGGCGGCGTACTGTCAGCGTGACTACCTTTTTCCCCAGCTTCCGAAGCAGCCAGGGCGCAGGGATAGGTACCTGCACCCCGTGATCCAATAGAGTTTCAACGGTTTTAATCTCCGTTTCCACGGCCTGTTGTTCTGTCAACTGCTGTTCCATACTCCGTTATCCTTCGGAATTCACTACTTCTTTGACACCGATTGTCATAGGGGCTTCATCTGCTTTTGCAGGCAGTTCTATGATCGCGCTGATCTCGATCAGGGAGATGTCAGTCGTCTTGTTCGCAAACTTACGGACACCGTAACAAGTTGCCGCCGGGATCTGGATCGGGATGTCGAACTCTGTCATCAGTTCCAGGCTGCGAGTTGTCTGGTAGTTTCCGCGCGGGGCTTTCCACTGCCCGCTTACAATCTCACCGCCCATCCATTCTTTCAGGTTCTCGTTGTCCATCGGGACAGCAAACTTGAAAGTAGTGCCGGCAGCACTGTAGATCGTCAGGAACGGATAGCGCGCGCCTTGCAGGAAGTGCTTCACGACTTCGCCGTCTTCATCCTGAAATTCGATTGATTCCTTGTAAGGCAACAACTGCTTGGCCAAGGCATCCGACATACCGCCATCGGCGGCAGGTTCGCCATGTTTTACCAGCTTTACGCCTAAAATATATTTTGCCATTTTCGTATAAATTGAAAGATTAATATTGTCATAATACCTGTTAAAACCCCGGTTAAGTAGCATTTAAGCGTAAATTCGGGGGGCTTTAACTGTTCTTGTAACTCGGCATTTTCTTTCATCAGCCGATCTATTGTTTCTTCGTACGTATAGACCAGATACTGCAAACTGTCACAGGAGGCGGAAGCCTGAATATTCCCGTTGTTATATGACAGTTTCAAGTTTGCCTGTCCGGATTTCTTTTCGTATGCCGCACCGGGCGGCAGTTTACGGAGGCTGTCCATCGGGGCAGTCAACTCCGCCAGACTCGACGGGATTGTCGCGAGGGTAACGGAAACCTTTCGATTCCAAGTCAGGCTGTCTGTTACGTTGATGCTGGAGGTTCGCTTTGTACTCCTGCAGCTTGTAGCGAGCAGGGCAATCATAATAATGCTTGCAGCGTACCAGCTGATAGAGCATCTCTTCCAGAGCAGACAATTTTTCAAGAATATCCCTTTTTTCATAAAACTGCTTTAAAATAAGTTCATTATCACGTTCAGCCATGAGTCTGGAGATATCATCTTTATCCAACACGCTTTTTTTGCGTTTTGCTTTCAGATTGATCAGATAGTTAAACAGGGAGAATATCCCCCCGGTCCCCAGCATTGTCAATATGATATCCCAGTTCATTGCATTACTTTGAGTTTAAGAGAAATACAAATCCGCTTCCGCTTTGCGACGGCGGATCAGGCCGGCCAGGACCGTACCTTTCGATTTATTCCATTTCATAAATTCGCCCCGGATATTCGTGTTGAGCGGATTCGCTTTAACGCACTTCAGGAGGGTGGATTTCAGCAGGTTCCCGGTACCGCAATTGAACGTAAAAGAAACCAGGGCATCAAACTGATTCTGATTCACATGCGGGCACTCCCGGCCAACCACATCCTCAAACTTTTTCAAGTCTTCGGAAAGCAGGTATTCCGCCCGCTGTTCATCGATCACATCTCCCCGGCGAACGCCGGCGGTATGGCCATAGCCGATTGTCCACACACCAGCCGGGCAACGATAAGCCTCCAGGCGGAGACTCTCGAAGCTCTTTATCAGTGCTATTCCTGTGCGGCTGGTCCTCATGCCTTATCCTCCAGCAAAGCGATTACACCTTTTTGGTCGTCACGGATAATGTCGGCACCGAAGCGGGTAAACGATTCGATGATGGTACCGCCCAGGTAACCCGGAGCGTTCTCATTGACAACGGTACGAACCATACCTTCAGCACGGCAAACCATCTTTTCATGCCAAAATAGGCCGCCGGTCAGGAGGGTGTCTTTTACTTCGGAATCACCTTGCAACGGTGTCCCGTCCGCTTTGTACAGTATGCCTGAATGTCCTTCATCCGTAGTGCGAATGAAAATTTCAACTCCCAAAATGATACCCATTGCTCCGGTCTCCAATCTCGTGCTGTTACCGGTTTTGTAGTAATCCACAAATTCCGGAATCTTCAACAGGTCGGAATACTGGTCAGGGGTTACCATGCCGTACCATTTACCACCGAGACCCGATACGTTCATACGCATCATCAGGTTATGCAACGTCAGCAAATCATCCTTTGTCAAGGATTTGCGGTTAGAGGTCAGCCCCAGGATATTACTCTTACGAGCCTCTCCGGTCGTTTTCAGGATGTTCGTGCTCTTAGTCGGTGACCAATGATAGGCTGCGTATGCAGCAATCTTGTTGTTCATCTCACCGGCCTGCTGTTCCTGCTTGGTCTGGCGTTTGCTGTAATTGGTCAGCAGTTCACTCTGGGAATCGATCAACAGTGGCTGACAGTAGATCAGCGTCGTGTTATACGTTTTCTTCGTGTCGGTCGATACTTCGATTTCCAGCGGCAAGGATTTGGGTTTGCCCTCTTTTGCCTTGCTGATCGGGGTTTGCACCGGTTTTTCTACTGTTTCAGTAGTATCAGCCACACCGGTTTCGGAAACAGACTTTTTATAAAAGCTGTTGTCCGGGAAAATTTGTTTTTGCAGCTCTTTGGAATAGAGCGTTGTTCTGATTTCTGCCATATCTGTTAGTCAATTTGGATTGATTTGCCTGTCTGGACAAAGCCGCTGCCATCATAGACATACTCTGTGACGAACGTCTTTCCGGCTATACCAGTGATAGATTCCCCCTTTACACCCGTTCCCGGATTCAGCTTTTCTGTAGCTGTAGAGGTTGTTTTTACAATTACCCGCGCCCCCGGTGCCAGGTCGGGATCAGCGGTGAGGTCCAGGGTACGGTTGTCCGTAGCCACGACGGATGATCCGTCTACAATCGTCAGGTTATTGACGATATCAAATGCCTGAGCGCCGACGGCTGTCATAAGCAAAATAGTTGCTGCGCCAAACGGCCATTTTACAATAGGATTCTGCAATTCTTCCATGCTTTTACGTGTTATAAGCTGTTTTCGTAATCATCCAGCAACTTCTGAAACTGTGCCGGGTTTGTTTTCTCCAGTTCATCCAGGTACTTCGGATTGTTCTTTGAGTACCAGAGCCAATCGCGTGCGTCGGCCCCGCGTGCCGGGACTCCCTTCGCTTTGAGTTCTTCCAGGGCGGCGCTAAGACGGCCGGTTGCCTGAATTGTCGGGGTTACGGCCTTACCGTCCCCTGCCTTGCCTTCTTCACCTTCCGGATCATCTTTCACATCGGTTACCATTTCGGCAAACAGGTCGAAGTCGGCAGATGCCAGCTTCTTCATACGATCTTTGTTTTTGTCCGTAACAGTCCCATTCTTCACCCCTAAGGCGAGGTAATGATCCACCAGGCGGTTGTGCTGCTCTTCCAGTTTTACCCGGTTTGCTTCGATAGCGTCCAGCACCTGCTGTTCGGTCGCCGTTGCCGGCAGACCTAACTTTGCTGCAATTTTTGTCAAATCCATTTCGTTGTTATTTACAGGTTTATATTCATTCGCGATACGGGTTAAGAGTTCCGTAGTCGTGAGGTTTTTCAGTTCATCCGCCCGCTGGCTGGAAACGATTTCGTCAACCAATCCTTCCGCTTTTGCTTCGTCGGCCGTAAACCAGGTTTCGGCGCTCATCAGCGATCCGATCTTTTCCTTTTTGCAGCCCCGGCGGCTCAGGATCGTTTGCAGTGTATCGGTCAGGCTGGCGAGGGCTTTACGCATCTTGTCGTTCATCTCGGCGTCACTGTCGGACGGGTACGGGTTATGGATCATCAGTTTGGCATAATCCTGCATGCTGACTTTATCGGCGGCAATGGCAATCACTGCGGCCATGCTGGCGGCTATACCGTCAATATGCACATGGATAAACGCCGCCATCGTGCGCATGGCAGATACGATACTAAGACCGGATATCACGTCGCCGCCGGGGCTGTTGATATGCAGGTGTATTTTATCTACCCGGTCGTCCAGTGCGGCCAACTCCTGGGCGAACAGGTCGGCGTCGATCTGCCTGCCTATTTCGCCGTAGAGCCGCATTGTGGCTTCTTTCGTGTCTTTGTTAACGATGTCTACATACTTGTTCATAGATTAAAAAATTCGTGTTCGTTCGTAATTGATTACAGGGGCAAAGGAAAAGGGATAAGGAAGCGGTTCAAAACGAAATTCCAAGGATGACAATTTTTATTCTCATCCTTGGAACTTTATTTTTCGCAAGTGCTGTCCAACAGGAACTTTGCTGAAAAAAAGTACGCGAATATGAACGACAAAGAAGCTGCTTACATCCTGTTTAAAGAAGGCGTCTCCCAGCAGGAGATCGCCCGCATCCTGCAACGCTCCGAACAGACGATCACACGCTGGAAGAAGGACGGCGAATGGGACCAGAAGGCTACCGAGGACCTGATGGCCATGCAAACCATCCACGAAGATACCCGCGACCTGGTACGCTACCAGTTGGCAACCCTGCGCAAACTGAAGGAACGATACATTAAAGAAGAAAAAGAGGGTGGAGAACCGCATCTGATCAGCAAGAGGGACATCGACGGAGCGCGCGACCTGTTCAACATGATCAAAGTCAAAGAGGCCGATTGGACAACCCTTGTACGGATTGTCCGCCTGATCAATAAGTTCCTGAAAGACAACTATCCGACACTGGCACGCGACGTCGCACCGGCATTGAACGATTTCCTAAATGAACAGAGGGGAGGTATGTCATGAGCCTGGAACGTAACCTGACACCCAAAGAACAACGCGAGTACAACGAGTGGCTTGCCGAGATGCAGGAGACTGTCCGCCTGCAACCGATCGCACAGGAGACGGAAACGCAAAAGACGAAACGGATCGCCAGACTGAAAACGGATTTTACAAAGTTTTGCCGTTACTATTTCGAGGACTTTATGGATGCCGATTTCGGCTGGTTCCATAAAAAGGGAGTCAAGCTGATTGTCGACAACGAGGATATTATGTTTGTTGGCGAATGGCCGCGCGAACATGCAAAGTCTGTGGTCATGGACATCTTTCTACCCATGTACCTGAAAGCATTGGGGAAATTGACAGGGGTTGTCCTCTCGTCTGCGAATGAGAATAAAGCGGACGGATTGCTGGCTGACCTTCAGGAACAACTGATGTTCAATGAACGCTATAAAGCCGATTACGGTCCGCAATACAAATCCGGGAAATGGGATACTGGCCATTTCGTCACAAATGACGGGATCGGCTTCTGGGCATTCGGGCGCGGACAATCGCCGCGTGGCGTACGCGAAGCCGCACTCCGCCCCAACCTGATTATAACGGATGATATCGACGATGCGGAAATATGCAAGAATGAAAAACGCGTACAGGAGGCGACAGACTGGGTCCTGGGCGATTTATACGGTTGTGCCCCGACAAAGGGAAGCCGTTTTGTAGTCATCGGCAACCGTATCCACAAACGTAGCATCCTGGCGCACATTGTGGGCGACGTGGAAGAAGGCGATCCGAAAAAGGAAACGATTACACACCTGAAAGTGTATGCCCTGGAGAACCCACGTACACACGAAATGGACCTGTCCGAGAAAGGCGTACCGGCCTGGAAAGAACGTTATACCCGCCAGCAAATCCTGACTAAGATGGAAAATATGGGGCGCCGCCTGGCTCTTCGTGAACTCTTCCACCAGCATATCGTTATCGGCCGCATATTCCGGGAGGAACATTTGCCCTGGGCGGACTTGCCGCCGATCCAGAACTGCGAAAAGCTGATTACCTATTGTGATCCATCGTATAAGGAGACGAAGAAAAACGACTTTAAAGCAATTGCCCTGATCGGCAAGAACGGCAAATACTTCGACATCTACAAAGTCTTCTGCCGCCAGTGTACTACTCCCGAAATGGTACGCGGGCACTACGACCTGGCGGAAGAAGTTCCGGAGAACAAAACCTGCCCGCACTGGATGGAGGCCAACTTTATCCAGGATATCCACCTGAAGAAATACGACGAAGAAGCGGAACTGCGCGGTTACAGCATCGCCATCCGGGGCGACAAGCGCAAGAAACCGGAAAAGACAGAGCGCATCGAGGACCTTTCCGCCTATGCCGAACGCGGCCTGATCCGCTTCAACCGGGTAGAGAAGCATAGCCCGGACATGCAGGAATTGCGCAACCAATTCTTAGGCTTCCCGGATGCCGAGCACGACGACGGCCCGGATGCCGTAGAGGGTGGCGTTTATAAACTCAATAAACCGTCTATTGGCAAGAAAACAACCGCCCGCAGCGGCAAGTACAAACATAATTCAGCAAGGAGGGGATAACAATGATGAATTTCTTACAACAAAGCGACTACCGGACATTTATCAATCCGGAACTACTCAACATGCTCCTGGGCGGGGATGTGGATAAACTCGAAGAGGCCGAAGGCTATGCATACGGCTTTATCATGTCCAACCTCGCAGCACGCTACAACATGCAAACCGAATTTTCCCGGTCCGGGGCAGCCCGCAACCAGACGCTTGTTCGCTGGATGCTGTCACTGTCGGTCTATTTCCTGCACAATACGGTAGCCGATACGGATATCCCGGAGCGTGTTGCCAAGAACTACGACGATGTGCGCCGTGAGATCGAGGCGGTTGCCAGCGGTAAAGCGGCAACCGATCTACTTCCGCTCCAGAAGGACGGGAAAGTAAAAACGCGGTTCCGGTGGGGTTCCAGCCCGAAGCGCAGTCATAACCCATTTGAATAAGACTGTTTAAACACTGTTTAAACGTCCGAAATTTAAACTTTAAGTAGTATGAAGGCATCAACGTATATAAGAAACTTTTTTAACGCCGTGAAGGGCGCAAAACAAACCGGGCGCAAATCGAGGCTTTTAGCGAAACAACCCATAGACCGGGTAAAGATGGAAATCAGCAATCTGACCAAGGCGGTAGAAAACGCTCTCGATCCTGTGAACTCTGACCGGATCGACCTGCTGACCATGTATGAAAACTCATGGAAAGACAGCCAGGTGATAGCCGAGCGCGAAAAGGCGGAATCCTACCTGATCACCGAACCGTTTGAAGTGTTGGAAGGCGAGACGATGAACAAAGAGAAAACCCGCCTTTTCGAACGTCCCTGGTTCACGCACTTTATCACCATTGCCATGTACACAGACTTTTGGGAGTACACCATTGCCGAGTTTCAGGAACAGGACGAAAAGGGGGAGTTCACCGATGTGAAAGTTTTCCCGCGTAAACACGTGCGTCCTTTCGAAAAGCAGATTGTCCTGAATCCTTCCGACCGGGAAGGCATCTCATACGACGGTAAGGAATTTGATTTCTTCCTGTTGCCGCTGGGTGATCCTAACAATCCCGGCAAGTTAGAGAGCATCACGCGCGAAGTGATCTGGAAAACCTTTGCCCGGTCGGATTGGTCGGAATACAACGAACGGTTCGGCAAGCCGCTTTTGGACTTTGCTATCGATACCTCCAACGAAGAAGAGGTTAAAGAGAAGGAAGAAATGGCGAGCAATTTCGGTTCAAATGGCTGGATTATCCGCGATGTGGAAGAAGAGGTAAACATCGTACAAACGGCCAGCCGTGCCGGTGCGGAGAACTTCAAGGATATGGCGTTGTTCTGCGATGATCAGATCGCCAAGCTCATGAACGGCCAGACCGGTACCAGTGACGAAAAGTCGTTTGTAGGGGCTGCCGAAGTACACGAACGCGTCCTGGACAAATTTACCGAGGCCGCCTCAAACGTATCCAGGACATTGTCAATTACAAACTGTTCCCGTTCCTGCAATACCACGGTTACCCGATTACAGACAAAACATCCTTCAGTTTCCCGGTACTCAAACGTAAGGCGGAAGGTAATTCCGACATACCCCAGCAACCGAATAAACCGGAAGGGCAAGAAGAAACCGACGAAAAAAAAAACGACAACCGGCTGCCCGGCTGGCTTATGACTATGTAGGCAGCCTGATCCCGTTGCTCTCGCTTGCCGGATACCGGGATATAGACTTTAGCGAAAGCGTTGTCGACTTTATGCTGAAACGTCTGTTCAAAAAGAAACAGCCGGATGCGATATCGCCGGAGGTCTGGGAACATGAATACACCCAGATGGCGGAAGCCTCACTGATGGTTACGGTAAGACCGGTGTTGAATGGGGCGGTACCGACTGGGCTTTTCTTCAGAACCTTCGCTACAACACTGCCGTGTTCGATGCCTTCAAGTGTAATCAGGAGGTCAAAGAGGCAGCACGTTTGCTGACCAATGACGACGGGAGTATGAAAACTTGGGAGGAGTTCCGGCGCGATGCCCTTCGTGTCTGCGAGATGTATAACCAACGCTGGCTACAAACAGAGTTTAACCAGGCGCATGCCGCCGCCAAAGCGGCGCGTCGGTGGCAGGACTGCGAACGAAAAGCAGACCTGTACCCGAATCTCCGCTACATCGCCGTTCAGGACAAACGTACCCGCGAATCGCACGCGGCACTGCACGATTGTGTTATTCCGATCGATCATCCGTTCTGGGACAAGTATTATCCGCCCAACGGTTGGAATTGCCGATGCAGTGTGCAGTCAACAGATGATCCGGTCCGGATGCCGCCAGGCGTGCCGATCGTCCCGGAGATGTTCCAGACGAACGTTGGTAAGACGGCACAAATATTTGACACCTCACACCCGTATTATAAGGGTTTGACCGAGAAAGAAAAAGATCGCCTGTACTACTTTGTCCGGCAGAATATCCGTTCGGCCTCCGATGTGCTGAAGTCTTGGAATGAATACGAAGCATTAGGCATGGAATGGCAAAAGGATTATTTCAACGGGAATAATGGCGGCTACCTGGCTACGCACCAGCAGCGTATAGAAGCCGGATCAATCAATAAGAACGAACGCCTGAAGTATAAAAAAGAGGCGGAGATGTGCCGGGTGTTTGCCAGGAATGGTTATCGTGTGGAACATCAGGCGGAACAGCCGGGTGTCTCTTCACCAGACGTGGTTATAGACGGATTGCCTGCCGACCTGAAACGCTTGTCAAGCCATAACAATATTGTGCGCCATGCAGTAAAGGCGGTCCGGAAACAAGGGGCAAAAGTCGTATTATTGCAATTGGACGAAGAGACAAAACAGGTACATATAGAGCTGGATAAACTAAAAAAGGCAGGAATACATGCGCGTTATTTCTTTACAGGCAGGGAAAGAGAGATATACACTCTCTAAAAATAGGACACCCCGGCATTTCTGTCGGGGCGAACAGTGGTCCGAGCCGCCCGAAGCGTAACACAGACCCCGTTTCCTTGCATGGAAACGTGCTACAAATATAGGAATTATTCATTAATAATCAAAGATATGAACGAAAATATTACTGGCCCTACCGAGGCATTGATCAGCGCTTTCCAGAAGTTCATCCAGGATGATGCCCTCAGGATCGTAGAGACGGAAGCCCTGAACCACTTCCAGAACAGCTTCGTCAACCAGGGTTTCACGGATAAAAGCCTTGTTAAATGGCCGGAAAGGAAGATTCCCCAGCGTAAAGGTAAGCCGATCACCGGTAAGACGCTCGAAAAGTGGAAAGCCAAGGACAAAGGCCGCGCCCTCCTGATCTCCCACACCGGCGACACGAAAGGGACACACATGGCTAACAGTATCGTCGGCGAACGGGAACCCGGAAAGGTTACGATCATTGTAGACAAGCCCTACGCACAGGTACACAATGAAGGATTGCAGGCAGGACGCCCTCCGGGCTTTACGATGCCACAACGCCAGTTTGTTGGGCCATCCGAACAACTGGAGCAAAAAATACAGGCTAAGTTTGAAAAGGAAATAGATAAACTAATTAAAAAATTCTGATTATGCTTTACGAAACATTTGATTCCGTCCGGGAGCTGCTGAAAGCGATCCCACAATTAAAAACAGTACAATGGTATAACGCGCAGTACGATGGTATCATCTATGTGTCGCCGGTAGCCTTCGTCGAGTTCCCGGAGCGCATCCCGCTGGATCAGGTTGCCGGCTCTGTCAGTCGCGCCGACTTTGCCCTGCGCATACACATCGTTAGCGCCTGCACAGCCGCACAGGACGGCTCCATCAGTGACAACGTCATACAAGACCACGAAGCGATCGCCAGTCAGGTCCAGGATATCCTTCAGGGCAAACAAATCCGGATGGCGGGAAGCACGTCGACCAGCCTTGTGCCTTCTGGCTGGCAGCACTATCATAAATATAAAGGATGGATGGTGACTTTTGTCGATTTCAAAGGGATGGCGATACTGGATTAAAACAGGGACAACTGGCGTTTATCCTCTTCTTTCCGTTTCCGGCCGAACTTCAGCTCATGCTTGGCTGGATAGGAAAGCCAGCGGTTAAAGGTAGAATAAGAGATTACGAACATGTCCTTAATGATGTGCTCATATACATACAGCTGTGTGACACCATGCTTTTTATGTTCCAGCACGATGTCCTGTACCCTTACCATCTTGATCAATGTATTTCTGTTTGTATACGGCATAACCAAAACGAACTAACCTTAACGACGAACTAATCACAAAATAAAGGTCATAACCAATATGATACAAACATTTTGTTACTTTTCTTTATACATCCTCACTTTTGCGCGTGCCAACAGATGGAAGTTATAGCAGATCACGTCAGTTATAAATTAAAAAATCCGGTCAGTTTTTCTAATCGGGATTTTCTATCTTTGTAAAATAACTAATACAGACTCTTATGGCAGCAAGAACAGTAGAAAGTTTCATAAAAGGTGAACTTAGAAACTTGACTCCTCAATTAAGGAAACTCATAGAAACTCGTAAACTTACAGTTTACAATCGTACATATTGGGAAGCATTAGAAAAGTTAGCAGAAGAATATGGAGGAGTTCGTTCTATCAGGTTTGACCTTCTTGATAAAAAACGAAGAGGAAATGCCTTATTTTATCCTGACATAGATTGGATTGATGATTATTGGGCACAACCTCCAGTAGGAGAATACACTCACGAACAGGCACAAATACAAGTTTCAAAGATTCTACTATACCGTTTAAGAAGCCTCACATTAGTAGAAAAACAAGATGGAAATACTATCTAATCATAAACGGGCGCTACCTTGCGAGTAGTGCCCGTTTTTAAGTTATTCACATTTTTCGTGATATGAGTCTAATCTGATTCCATTTTTCCCAGACTCTGAACTCTTCCATATAGAAGTAGCTAATCTGAAGCAGAGATTTACACATTGTTTCATGATTATGTTAATCGCAAACTTAAAAAAGACAAACTACATGTTTCCTTTTGGGGAAATATTTATTCTTATTTAAGAATGCAATAGTCTTATAATCAGCATGAATATACAAAAAAGTGGAAAACTTTTCAATATCGTAGACTTTATTTATTAAATAATTTGGTGAAACAAAAACACCTCCTTACCTTTGTTTCAAAAGAAAGGAGGTGTTTATATGGAACTTTATTTAATGGCAATTATTTCAATTTGTTTTTGGGGAGTTAGTTACTGTTCAAGTAAAAACAAGAAATAAAAGCCAAAATCCAACTAAAAGGAGCTATTCGCAGTAGCTCCTTTATCTTTTGACAAAATTAGACTATTTTATCGACACGTAATACGGATAAAAGTTAATAAATATTATTCGACAAAGCATTTAGATGAGTATTATTCGACTGCCTAAGATCTTTTAAAATAATGATTCACGCCAGAATGAGGGTGAATCATTATTTTTTATTTTTTAGTTTGAATCAATAAATCATATAATCCTTTTGATATACGGTACACCATTATATCCCCTATAGAATGCCAAGACCTGTTATCGAATTTCATTATTGATACCCATATTTTCTGTTTAATCATACCTAAATCCTTCCAATATGTTTTCTTGACTATATAAGGCTCTCCGTTAAACATAAAGCAGTCGCCTTTCCTTAAGGCTGATAATTGTACTTCAGGTTCTTTGAACATATCTTCGTCCTGATTGTCTGATTTCTTCTTTTAGAGCGCCCATGTTATCTTCAATGTAGGCCTGGACTTCCGCATTACATTTGTTATTATCATATAGCCACATCAAGTATGCGGCCGGGACGTTTACCATTTTCTCGCCTTTGTATTTACCCCAGGGCATCGGGGAATTGTCGTTCAGTGTCATATTTTGTTTTTTAGAGTTGAATTAATAACATTTTTCACAAAATACTCCCCTGGGAGTATTGTACACACCTTCTCCTGGATTAATAACCTTTCTGCACTTTTTGCACTTAAGTCTTATGTCTAAAGGTTTGATAGCATCGTAATACGAAAGACGTTCTGTATTAGGTATTCCATCTACAGCTATATCATTCAAGTCTATGCCTTTTTCTTTTGCGACATTTGCGCCTGTATCGATTACATCTATCCAAGAATTAAAAGCGTTGATCATATCTCCTTCTTCGTAACAATAGAACCTATCAGGAAATTTTTCTAACTCTTCTTTAGTGATAGGTCTTTTTAATTCGAAAGATTCAAATTCAATCAGTTCTCTTAGTTTCCCGTAAAAATGTATAGCATCACTACTTATCCCTCTGAAAGAAGTTATTTCTATTATTGCCTTTGGCCGATTTATTTTATTTTTCATAACTCAGTTTTTTAGTCATTCATTGATCTTTTGCCATTTTATGATGATCTTATTTGTTTCATAAAATTCATCATCTTCTCTCAAATACCATTTACCATTAATCTGGCTATATACGCCTATAGCATAATGGAATATATCGAATTTTATTTTAACGACAACAATCTCTCTATGATCCGGTAAGTCATCGGGGTTTGCTGCCAAATCATGCCAAGCATAATCTTTTTTTTGTATTTCAATGGCCTTTAACGCGTGATACTTAGATACAGCTTCATAATCGCCCGAATGATCGGAAAGCTTTGCACTATTACTTTCAATGTAAATTTTAGCCTTATTTGTTTCCATTATTGTTAAACTATTGAATCATAATTCATGAAAGCATACACTCCCGCATTGCATAATACCGCTATAATTAATTCACGGTCACCCTTTGCTGGACCAATATTCAAGCTATCGCTTCTCTCTTGTAGAATAGTTACAATCTCTTCGGTCCCGACAAGACAAAAACCAGCAGAAACAACCTTTGTCCCTTCTATTTTTATTTCGCTGTGTGTAACATGGTCGGGGAAAAGAACCGGCATTTTTAAACCGGTTCTTTCTTGTTCAAACACTACATATTTCATACCATTAATTTTAATCATTCATAATCCGGTTGCCATTTGATGTTTACAACCGCTTTTACTTTGCCTGTACCGTCGCAATAATCACAATAGGTGGAAGACCATTCTTTAGGGCCTGTTTGTTCTGTGAAAGAACCGCGTCCGTTACATACCGGGCAATCATAATTACGGAAGACCATATTTTCATGCACTTTCTGGTATTTTGGCGGATTGACATTGATTATGTGTTGTTGTGTGCTCATTACTTAAATAATTGGGGTTCTTTTGTTTCTTTCAGGTATTCAAATAGACAAAGGTCTATCAGTTGAGTATCCCAGTTGATGCCGGGGCGGTTCTTGTACATGGTGCGGAACAGTTGACGGCAATCTTCAACAGGCAAACCTGTATCCAATTTTGCAACAAACTGATTGATGTCCTTCAGGTAGATACGCCGTACGTCCAAGACTTTGGCATTCCCTTTCCAAACACCCTTCAGGTAGATTTGCTTAACGGCTCCAACGCAGTATTTTATCGGATTGTGCAGGCGCATCGTTGTAAAACTGTTACAGTTCAATTTGCCGTTCCAATTCTGTGAGAAGTCTAATCTTTCGTCCATAACGCGATAATATTTGCCATTAGATTGTTTACATTTGAAGCAGTAAAGCATCCACTTACCTTCTTTTTTATCCACCCGGCACACTGTATATTGAAAATCGCAAGGGCAGACATATATCCAGCGGCCGGGAGTGAGGGTTGTAGATTTTACTGGCTTCTTTACAGACGGTTGAACGACGGTTCCAGCTTCGTCCATACGCCCAGACTATTTTTCTCGGAAAAGTAGAAGTTCGTGGAAGTCCCTTCAACCAAATGCGACTCCTTGAATAACGTCATGATAGCTGAATATTCCGGATCATTGAAGCGCTCTTCCAGTTCATACAGCTTACTGATTGATTTATAATCCAGATCACCGTACTTATTACGCTCCAGGAGAGTCATTGCTAACTGATACATAGGATTATTTTGTCCGTCTTCCTTGCCTTCGATCCATGCCTGAAGGAACTCGATCAGCCGGGAGGCGGCAGCGTCAGCACGTTCATCAAACTTTTTCACTTTACAGGATTTTACCTCAATACAGAAATTGCCTTCCTGAATCTTAAAGTTCATCTGATCGGAGCTACGAAGCTGTCCATATTCGGCCAGCACTTTGCGGAATGCTCCCAATTCGTCCACGCAAAAATTATGTAACCCTTTTACTTCTTCACACACGGAGCGAACCTTGTTTTCTACCTTCTGGACCAATTCCGCCCGGATACCCTCATAAGCGGCACGTTTTTCGAGTGCCGCTTTATGTTCTTCCTCTCTTTTTTGAGCCAATAAGGCTTTCAGCTCTTTGCTGGATAATTGACTAATGTCTGTCATAACTTTGATATTATATTGTTAATACTCCATTGATTTCTCACCTGATAGCCGGACGTAGTCAACATCTATCTGATTGAGTTTGTCCAGTAATGCCTGATTTGTAGGATCGTCAAACAAAAGTTCCAGTATCCGATCGCTTTCCTCTTCCAATTTTGCCATCTCCGACAGTTCTGCCGGAGTTGGTATTTTCTTGTCTTGCTTTACTTTTACCATATTATCAGTTTAATGCGGCAAGCCGCTGTTCTTTTAATTCAGCCTCCCTGCGCGCAATGCGACGGCGTTCTACCTCGTCACGGATTGCATACAGCTTCATGCGAAAGGCACGCAGCTCCTCTTCATCCAGTTCGTAAAGCATACGGCCACAGACATGAGGATTCAGCATAAAATGGTTTACATTTTCCCAGTCTTTCGTGTCGATACCGATTTCAGCCATAAGCCGGAGGCATTTATGCCGAAGGGTACGGATATCCTTGTCCGGTTCATCTTCTTTTCCTGCCATAATTTGACGGACACGTGAGATCAATTCGTCCAAAGCGTTTTCCGTCAGGTCAAGCGTAGAACATACCCCGTAGCTCTCCAGCATATAAGGCTTTGACTGGAGCATCATACTTTTTGCCAGAAGAGCGTGTAATATCTTCCGTTTTTGCTTTAAAATTTCTTCGTTAGCCTTCATAATCGTATGTTTTTATGATTGATAATTGTTCCCGGAGGCGGAATCGAACCGCCTCGCAGTAACCGTTCGGGATGTTACTTCTTTTCTTTCCAGATGAGCTGACGATCCAGCGAGCCGTCCTCTTTTACATTATTGTAAATCTCATCACCGCAGAACTCACAAAGATGATCAGCCGGATCGGCCCGAAGGCTACAGTATCCTTTTCCACATACGCCACATACAGCAAATTCGACCTCTACCTGTTCGCGCATTGTCTTGTCTTTGGCCTTGCAGATGTCTACATGAACCTTGTCTTTCCTACACTGGGCACAGACTGCCTTTTCTTCTAATTTCAATCCCATTTTATTAGTATTTTGATAGTGAATAATCAATCTTTAATCGGAAGTTTATATTTCATCCGGAAGAAACGCTCTGTCAGAGGTATATCCATCTCATCTGCTTCACGCATGGCAGGCACGAGAAAATCATAGAGTTCGCCATAATTATCACAGACGGTACGAATCGTATTTTTGAAACTGGCAGGATATGGCTTGTCTGCAAGGAACACATTGAAATTATGATCCAGTGGAGTGATGTATCGGATTCCGGCTTTAAATCTGCGATAGAACTGCCGAATACCCGGTTTATTCTTTTCTTTCAGTTTGTCCAATGCTATGATAAGCTGATCTGTCCCGATCAGTACTGTTGCGCAACTCCATTTGATTGTGTCATACATGGCCTTCAGAGCCTGAAGAGTCGTCAAAGTCAAATTTTCAGCTTCGTCAAAGATGATCATGGGTTTGCTTCCTTCGAATCGGCCTTGCGTGTATAGCCAGACATTCAGCTCTGTTAGTCGGCGGCTGATCGTTTTTCCGACCAAGCTCCTTCCTGTGGCTTCAGACATTTTATCAATCAGGTCATTCACCTTGTCAAACTTATGACAAGTCACCACGAAAACTCGGTTCGGGAACTCCTTCTTGAAGCGGTCGACCGTATAGGTCTTTCCTGCACCACTTTCACAGATCAACACGCGGGTGGCACTGGTGGCCAGTGCTTCGCGCAACTCCAAGTCTATCTCTTTGAACTGGGGAGTATCCACATGAGGCCAATATTCTTTAGTCAACCTTATTCCAATGCAGTCTGCCAACTGTCGAAACCAGCGGTCGGCAATATCCTTGTTTTCGCCAGTTTTGGAATCCTTGTAGGTGAAATCGGAGCGCATGATATGTGAAACATACATGACATTCACTTTCGTAAAGGCTGCCAATTGGTTGACACCTGTCGCTTTGTCCGTTACCCAGCCGTTGGAGGTTGCATAATTAATGCAAGCATCGGCTATTTCTTGTTTTTGTTCAATCGTGATCATATCAACTGTTTTTATATAGTTTCTCTCTCATTTTCATGTATTCATCCATATCATTGGATTGTTCAGCTTTTTTCTGGTCAGTAATTGCTTCCAGGGCACGTTCCTTCTGTTCGTTCGTTATCTCTTTGGCCTTTTTCCCTCCGTTTAACTTGGCGGCTACGTTGTAAGGCAGCTGTTCATCCAGCCATTCTGCCACCTCGCGGGCCTCGGATTCGTATTGATTGACCTTCTCTTTTTGTGCAGCTTGACGCCAAACATGGTGCCCCAGATTGTGGGCTGTCTGATCCGTTTCCTCTGCATGGCTTTTTGTTGCTTTACGGGCGGCAAAACAGGTAAACATAAAACGGCCATCCAGAGTGTAGAGGTCGCATTCCTCCGCATCCCAGTACATCCTAACGCTGACAGTGGCAGCGTAGCCGAGATAATTGCGGATCACTTCGCTGACAGATTCGACATCCGGTATTTCAAACATATATTTCTGTCCGGCCTTTTCTATCACAATGTTACCCCGTTGGCGGGTAATTTCCTGTTCTGTATAGTTACCTGCCACATGCCGCCATACACGCGGATCAATTTCTTTTGCTTCCGGATGGATACTTTCCGCATAGAGTTCCGAACGGCTTTCACCGGAGCGGGTAATCTGATCATTCCAGTCGTTGATCTTTTGTCCTATTTGTTCAATGACTTGTTCGTATGAGGGAAATGTACCTTTATCCAGGTAATCTTCATTGGCTGTGTTTTCTATATTGGAACTGTCCCAACTGGAACCAAGCCAGTTAAATTCATTCCGGATTGTCTTTTTGAACAGGCGGAATTGGGTTTCTGCGTAGTTCGCTTGCGAATTACCCGGTTCGATCGTTCGTACTTTCCGGCATACCTGAGTAAGAAATTCCACGCTTTCCCCTCCGGTAAAAGCCCCGTGATTATCACTGACAAACTCCATTATTTCCCGACGGTCACATCGATTTAAACCCATCAAGACAGCTTCGCGGACCATTTCAGGAGTCTCTTTATGTTGTCCTTTTTCAGCTGGAGCCCAACCGACAACCTTTCCAGTGGCAACGTCCGTCACCATGATAATATATAAGCGCATGGAACGCAACTTCCCTTTACGGTCTGTATAGGAATAGGCTAATGTCCCGGAACCGTCGGCACACCATAGTGAGTTGCCATAGCGAAGCGATTCAGAAGGAATATAAGAAAGGAATGTCGTAGCGAAAGCCTTCCAGCCATGACGCTCACGGTATGTCTTTAACCGTGTATCATACATGTTTGTATAGTGGCAGAAGGTTGAATAACTCAATTCCTTTTCTCCTAAGTATTGTATGTCCCGTTCATATTGGCTCCAAAGGGCTATTTTAGTATCTTTGGCCGAGCCTCCGAAGTTCATCCATAGTTTTAGTATCAGCGCCTCATGGAGGTCAAAACGCTTGATTTCGCCTGTCTCTTCGTCTACCAGCTTACATTTACCCAACTTACGGGCATTGTCGTTACCAAAGCGGCCTGTGATGAAAAAGGCATATTGTTCTGTCTCGTCTGCCGGAAAATAATGTAGTTTTTTACGTAAACTTCCTCCGGTAGTGATCGTGAAGCCCTCCAATTGCTTTTTATGTAAAATGGTTGCACATACTTCATAGAAACTTTCTTTTGTTTTGATGCCAAACTCTTTAAAACGGCCGCTTGATACCAAATCTTTAATAGAGCGTGCCCAGGCGATTGCCTCAGCCAGCTGACGGGCTTTATCCAGGTTATATTTACAAACGCCGCCAATCTCATAATAACGGAAGTAATTTACATCGGTATTACTGATCCGGTCGTACACATACTGTTGGATCAGTGAATACATATCCTTTTCTTCTGCCTTACGTTCCAATTCTGCGGTATTATCGGCAATATGCAATAACGTATCTCGATCCCCCAGACGTGAACGATATTGTGTATCCTTCCGATCTGGAATACGGTCGAAGTCGTAATAAAACCGTCCGTTTATGCGGGCATAACGCCAGGCTTTTCCGGTATCGGGTAGAATATCCTTTGATTGATGGCAGGGAGAAACAGACTTTTTATAATTTATTCTTCCTATTTTCCACAAATAATCACTCATACGTTCCCCCAGCACCTCACAGAGATACCTTTCCGAAACCCACAAAGTTGTGGCTTCCTGAAAGTGTCGTACTACTATGTCATTTTGCTGGATATTCATTGTTTAAATACTGTTTAAATTGTTCCCGAAACGGGGATCGAACCCGTATCCTGCTATCTTAACCATGCGCACCGCTGCTCTAACCAATTGAGCTATCCGGGATACCTTTACCCACGACTGTTTTATTCTTCGTCCTCCAATTTCTTGAAAAAGTGGTCTATTTTGTCGTATTCTTTTTGTGGCATTAATGCACATAAAATGATATAGATTGTGACTACAGCCAGCAAGGCCCACGCTTGCCAGGGGACTGGAATATTCTTATTGGTACACCATTCAATAGTTTGGCAACCAGCCAATGCGAAGACTGCCATAAATGGGCTAAGAAGTGTTAGAATTATACCTTTCATAAAGTACTCCTTTCAAATAAATCCGGTTGATTACTGTTAAATACTTGTACGGATGTAGAACGATTGTAACGGCCATGAACGGAAGCTATGCCATCCTTTACAGCGACCAAAACATCCACCTCGTGTTTATACTTGGTAATGTTCTCGCCCATCTGCATGACCAGATGCCAGGACAGCTTTCGCCGGCTAAACTTCTTTCGAAGTCCGATCCATTGGTCCACATTCATTTTAACGTGTTGTACGGAATCTATAAAGACAAAACGATAACCGCCTTTTTGCAGTAGTTTTTCGATATCTTCCAAATCACGCAAATGGACAAACCGTACGTTTTGAGAGGTTACACCACATAGCTTAATGCGTTGTTGCAATGTCATACTGTTAATACGTTCCTCTGCCGATACATATAGTACCCGGCCATATTGGCTAACGTATTGGGCGAATTTCGCGCAGAATGTACTTTTCCCACTTTTGGCCGCTCCCTGGATTAAAGTGGAGAAACGGATATCCGGCTGGCCAAATATCCGCTGCCAATCTCCGGAAAACGGATAAGTTTCGATGTTACGTTCTGCAATGTCTTTAGGACTCCATGTTTTCATGACTACTTACTGATTACAGTTACGTTCTCTTCTTTCTTCACCGACCCTCCTAAATCTAATGCAACCTTACGGATGCGTTTGGATAGCTCACTGTTTGTTCTGCAATTCAATGCCTGACTTACAGTCTCTCTGCGACACTGGAATATCGTTTCCAGTTTCTTTCTAATTTCTGTGTCTACTAAAATCTTTGCCATATATTACTCGTTTTGTGAATATTTCCTATCTTTACAGCAGTTCTAACAACTGTTATGACGCTGCAATATTAGTTGATAATTTTCAACTAAACAAATAAAACAGGGATAATTTTCAACTTTATGAATACAATTCTACAACGAATAGAGAAAATAGCTATAAATGAGGGGATAAAAATCACCGCATTTGAGAAGTCTATAGGAGCCAGTAAAGGGGTTTTGTCACGAGCTATAGCAAATGGGACGGATATACAAAGTAAATGGCTACAAGCTATTGTTGAAAATTATCCCCGCTATTCAGAAGAATGGTTACTTGCTGGGCGTGGCTCTATGCTAAAGGAATGTGTTGTTAAACGTGAAGCTCCTAAAATAGATATCTTGGCAAGGAATGATGATTTTGTTCGTATACCTATTGTTGATATATCTGTTGCAGCCGGTACTGGATGTTATAACCCTGATTATTTAGAAGAGGTAGAATGTATATCTTTACCCCGGACCATGATAAAAGACGGACACACCTATTTATGTGTACGGATAAAGGGGCAGAGTATGACTCCCTCGTTATTAGACGGAGGTCATCTCGTCATACGTTTATTAGACAAAACAGAATGGGATGGTATTCGAGATAACTATGTGTATGTTGTTAGTGATAATGAAGGTAGAGCGTTTGTTAAACGCTTAAAGAATCGACTACATCAACACGGCTTCATTGTGTGCATGTCCGATAACGTAGACAAACAAAATTACGGGAATTTCAATCTATATGAGGAAGAACTAAACACAGTCTGGTTCGCTGAATGGTATTTTACAGCCAAAATACCGAATATCCAGGAAACATACTATCGCAAACAGGCAGAACTGGAAGATAAATTTGAAGATTTGGCTCAACAGGTACGGCAGTTAACACAAGCAATCAATATGCACAACTAAATTAAAAGGTATGGAACTAAAAGATTTTATCAAAGAAACATTAGTACAAATTGCGCAGGGCATAGAAGAAGCACAAGTAGAGTTGGCTGAAACAGATTGTATTATTAATCCCAGAGATATAAAAGAAGATGGTTTCGCTAATGTCATAATCAAAAATAAAAGACACACTGTTCAATGTGTTGATTTCAATATAGCATTAACCTCTACGTCCGAATCTGCGGATAAAGCAGGAATCGGAGTAATGTTAGGCTCTTTTGGCATCGGAGGTAATAGAACATCCTCGGATGGTAGTACCTCAAATACAAGTATTTCATTTTCTGTACCTGTTGTTTTTCCAAGTATAGACAATGAAAATAAACCTGTTTCAAGATCAATTCGGACAATTACTCCTCGGAGTTCAAGACGCCTCTAATAATATACTGTACAATATTAGTCGCCAAATCGGATGTATTCCATGCATCTGGTTTGTGATTAGGATTTGAAAGAAGTTTTAATACTATTTTTTTCCGTAACTTTTTCTCTTTCCAGCGTTGTATTATTTCTGTAAGATTCATAACGTTCTTTATTATTGTTTACTCCAAAAGTATCTTCATAAACAATTACCACCAAATAAAATCCATTCAAAAACCAACGGTACAAGAATATGCCATATAAAAAAAGTATGGCATAAAGTATGGCATTTTCTATGGCAAACCAATGGTACAGAAATACGCCATACTTATGCATGGTTTAAGCAGCGCTTAAATGCCTTTTATTGGGGTATTCAAATCTTAATCCTTATTTTGCCCGTTTTTAGCCTCATAGAACAACCAAATTTAAACGAAGCTATAATTTATCCAGAAAAAAGAAGCCCCCGTTTAAACGCAAATTCAATTCAATTCACATTTAACGGAGGCCGTTTTCATTTCCTGTCAATAGCTTTCCTATTGTTTTATAACGTTTTACGTGTTTATTGGTATTCTGTACTAATCGTATTGCCCCTTATAACAATCCTGAAGGAAAAGACTTTTGTCAAAAAGTTTTGTCTCTTTCTCCCTGTCCGCGGTCTTCTTTTTGGCCGTGAAGGAGTAAATAAGCATAGACCCTTATCCTAATTGGCATGGACTCCCACGCAATCCTTGTTCGACCAAGGTCGGACAGTTGTTTGACCTTCGTCGGACAGCTGTCCCACCCGGGTCGAACAGCTGTCTGACGAGGGTCGAACAAGGATCGCGTGGGAGTCGAATGGAATAAGGATGGGGCTGAAGGAAATTAGCTCCCTTGTGGCGCTTTTTATCCGGGAGGTGAATATTAAAATAATTAAACCGAGATGATTGCGGTTAACAAAAATAGACAAAGCTGCCCGCATTTCTCAAAAAGCGCCCGGAAACGGCCTTAATCTTGAAGAATCTTTAAAAATATAAAGTATTGACAAACAAGCTGATAAAAGAAAGTCGAGGAGCGGAAGAATCATCGGATTTTCGCGTGAAAAACGAGCGAAAATCAGTTGTAAATAATTGATGTATAGTGAATTATTGATGGCGGGGAGAATGACTAACGAAAACGTACGTTTAGATTCGTCATATTTCAGGTACAAAAATAGGCATAAGTTTTAAACCTGCAACTATATCCTCAAAGAAATTTCTTATTTCTATGTCCTTTCTTATCAACAGAATAGCTTAACGAGTACAAAAAACCGTGTTCTTAACACGAAGTGCAAAGATCGGAAAAATAAATGACTAAAAAAAACGTACGTTTTCTCTCGTCATTTTACAACGATTAAGAAAAGTCGTGATTGAACACGAAGTATAAGGACGATATAGAAATTCAATATACTATACATTATTATTAATTAAACATTTTAGAATTATGAACAAAAGATTTTCTACTCTTTTGGCTGCTGTAATGGTGGCAGGTGGATTGTCTTCGACTGCAATGGCAGCTGGTAAGATCTTGGATACTACCAAGTATTATCATGTGGCATTGTCGGGAGATGCAAACAGCCGTGTAATTATCGGTCATAGCGAAGATGGCAAGAGAGATTCTGTTGCTATTGTTAAGGCTGATGATATTAAACTCTATGAAGATTTTAATGCAACATTGTGGAAACCGACTGTAGAACAGAAGGTCAATGCCGCTGGTGGAGTCTATTACGAAATCAAGTTGGTGAACAAAGAAGGACAGGAATTATCTGTTTCAAAGAAGGATGTTAAAGCTTCTCAAACTTCGTTCTACAAGGCTCAGTATGCCTATATCGCATCAGATGGCATTGGTGCTATGACTGTAAACAGCGATGTAGTTTCTATTGATGAAGACGGCGTTATTACTTTTGCAAAAGGTCCGGATGCTCGTACTAACTTCTATGATGCGACTGCAGGCAAAATGTATCAGTATGCATTAGTCGTAAAAGATGGCGCTGTTAAAGTGATGATGGCAGAAGGAACTCCTACGGATGTTCCGGAGGTTTCTCCTAACGCTGCAGATTGTAAGGTTATGAGTTTATATTTAGTTGATGCTACAGCTAATGCATCAAAACCTTATTCTCTGACAGTTGCCGATTTGAGTGCAGATGTAAATGATTCTTTCGAGCTGACTTTCTCTAATGACGTAAAGAATAACGCTTTTGAAAATCCGTTTACGGCAAACAAATTACGTGCTGTTAAGTTTGATGAGATTTATACATCTGCGACTTCAACAAGCTCATTCAAAGCTGATCTGGCTGCCGCAAAGAAAATGACAGATAAAGCGTTTACAGAACTGGAAGCTGCTATTAAGGCTTGTGAAGGTGAAATTAAAACAGCTATCGATTATGCTCAGAATAATGGTGTGCCGGCAAGTACAAAATTAGGGGCAGCTATCCCTAATACAATTGATTTGGCAGGTGCTATTGCTGATCTTGATAGAGCAAAGCAATTATATTTTAATCCGACTTCAACAACAAATGGTACTGTTCAGGATTCTTTGAATGCAGCAAATGCAAAACTTAAAGCATTGGCAGATACAACATTTACAGCTGCTGGTAAATTACCGAAGACTTCCAAATTGTTGGCTGAATACAATGCTTCAGCAGCTCAGGTAAAGAGTATGGTTGCAAAAGTAAAGAAGGCAACAAATCAGGCTTACTTTGATGTCGATTCTATTATGAATGACTATATGGTGAAACCTTATTTGGCAGCAGATGAAAAGCCGAAGTTTGACACAGAAAAGGGGACGGTAGTGAAGGCTTTATTTGCTACTGCTACTGATGGTAATTTGTTGTTTGACCAGTTCCAGACAGGTGCAGCGACTACTATTGATGCTACGAACTCGGTAAACATTCAAGCTCTTTTGACTGCTATCCATACTTCTGCATCTGAAACTAATTTTGTAACATCTAAAAATATTTTGTCAGATGATCCATCAGCGAGTGAGTTCTTAAAAGCTGAAAATCACTATGCAATTGCTATTGTTGACTCTTTTATTGATGATAAGCAAGCTTATCTCTGTGTCGACACTAACTATGTTGCTGAAAAAGAACAGTACTTCACATTTAGAGCTGATACATTGCACGCTATTGATGCAGCAGGAAAGAAAGTAGTTCCTGCTTTAGGACAACACGCAAATATGTTTGCTTTCCAGTTAACTGTAGATCCTGAGCTGATTGCGGGTGACGAAGTAACAATTAAGACTTTCATGCCGACAGCAACAGCTGCTGGTAAATGGTATTCTGAAGGTATTACACCGAAAGCTGCCCAGGTTGTTATCCGCACTTTGGCAAGTAACTCTCACCGTGAAGTGTCTGTAGCAACATCCGATGATCCTGCTACGAAGAACACGACTATCACCTTTAAACAGATTGAAGGTCCTAAACCCGCCTTTGAAGTAGGGGATGTTTATTTCATCAAGAGCCTGAAGAAAGCCGATGCAAGAAAACCGTATCAGGTAATGACTTCTACAACGGGTGATAACACGATAGTTGGTGCTGCCGCTGTATATAACAATGTTCCTGCAACTCAGTGGATCGTAACTGCTGCTAACAAGTTGGAAGGAACTTATCAATTGGCAAACCGTGATGCTAATAAAGACTTCTTTGGCTCTGCAACTAAGATCATCGTTAAGGATGCAGAAAACAACATTTATGTAACTGCAGGCAAAGACACTTTGGAAATCACTGCTGTTCCTGATATGAAAGATGAATATTTAGGTTACAAGCACATCAACGATGCAGACAAAGATCACCTGACATTCAAACTGACAGCTACTAATTTCGTAAATCCGGAAGCTAAATATTATCTGACAATGGGCAAAGACTCTTCTGTAGTGGCTACTGCAGATGCAGATAAGGCACTGGAACTGAAAGCTAAGAATGGCGGAACTTTGGTAGAACTGAACGATGCTAACTTGAGCGCTGCTTCTTATGGCTTCGAAATGTACCTGGGTGAAGATACTTTGTATTTCAGAAATGGAGACGCAGATGGCAACGATTTAATGTTGACAAAACTTGAAACAGAAGATGTTATGAAGCTGCGTCGCGTAAACGATAATGCAAGCCAGTATGAATTATTGTGGAATGTTGAGGAAAATGGCAATTTGGAATCTGAAAAGATTGCAGTAGATCAGAATGGCAATGTTGTTGTTGTAGCTAAAAACGAAATCACTAACTGGGCATTCAACCTGGAATCATCTGTAACAGAATCTTATCTGAACGTAACAGACGCTCCGAAGAATGTAACGATCTCCCTGATGGGTGACGAGGCTTCTAAGGTAACAGCTGTTAAGCCGTTCGCCGTAATCAAACGTACAGGTCTGGAACTGAAAGCCGCTGCAACGGATAACGACTTCGTTCTTGGTTTGGATACTGCTTATGTAAACCGTCCGAACAACTACCGTTATGCATATTATATCACTAAACCGGTTGATACTGCAAAGGTTGGTTCATTCGATACAAAGGCTTATATGGTAAGCTATGCAGACTCTACTTCTAATGAGACTGTTAAATATACTCAGGATGGTCTGACTCGTATCGGTTTCGTTCACGCTAACCGCGTAGAATTCGGTAACAATGATTCTCTGGCAATTGCTAAACCGAAGGCTGTTGCTAAAGATACGATCAATATTGCAGATAAGAAGGGTATTACTAATGCAACATGGGCATTTGCAATCGACGAAGATAACGAAGGTTATTACAGAATCGAATCTATTCCTGCAGCCAATCCAACAGCTAAGACTTATGTAAGTTATCTGAACGGTGTATTGGTATTGGGTAACAAAGGACAAGCACAGCTGTTCGCTATCAACGATACTGATATGAAACCGACAGGCAATGAAGTTATCTCAACTTCAGATGTAACAGTGATCGCTGCCGAAGGTAGTGTTCAGATCATCGGTGCTGCCGGCAAGAAAGTTGTTATCACTAACATCTTAGGCCAGACAGTAGCTAACACAGTTCTTTCTTCTGACAACGCAACCATCGCTGCTCCTGCCGGTGTAGTCGTAGTTGCTATCGAAGGCGAAGAAGCTGTAAAGGCAATCGTAAAATAAGAATGAATTTATAATCAAATAATTCGACCGCGCGGGGTTGTGCGGGTTATCCCAATCAACACCAATTACCCTGCGACAGGTGAACAAGCGGTCAGATTTAATATTAATAATACTAAAGTAATGAAATTAAAAGTTCATCTGCCTTTCCCTCTGTGAAGACCGAATGCAGACAAAAAACAAGCCCCGACAGTTAGATGCTGCCGGGGCTTCGTTTTGTTATAGAAGTGAGTTCGGTTTGGATTTTCTATGAAAACGGGCCAAATTCGGTTTGGATTTTCTGGAAAAGCCGTATGAAAATTAAGTATTACATCGATTTCCCAATCAAGCAGACAAGCATCGACAGAATATCGAGGCGTACCAAGTGGTTGCGTATCTCGCTGAGAGCTTTGGAGATGTGTTTTTCTACCGCTTTTTCGCTTATTTCCAGGCGGGCGGCTATTTCTTTGTTTCGCAGGTTTTCTTCGCGGCTCATTTTGTAGACTTTCCGGCATTGGGGCGGGAGGGTTTCGACGAAGGAGTCGATTTCGTTTGTGATCTCTTTCAAGAGAAGCGTGTCGTGCTGGTTGTAACTGAGGATTTCGTGGTTGATCAGTTCGTCGATTGTGTCTGCTCCTTCGATACGTTTTTGCATCAGGGCGGAGTTGAGATAATTGATCGAACGGTTGTAGACAGCGCGGTAGAGATAAGGCTTGATCAGTTCGTCGAAATCTATTTCTTCCTTTTTTACCCAGAGTGCCATAAAGACATCCTGCGTGATGTCTTCCGCAGCCTGCCAGTCGTTGACAAAGCGGTAGGCGTAAGTGGTTAGTGCCTGGAAATAGGTATTAAACAGCTGTCCGAACAGAGACATATCGACGACTCTGCTGCGCGGCGTTTTCAGGCTGTTTTCTTCCCGTCCCTTCATAACTTTCTGCTTCTCTCTGAATATTATTTAGCAAAAATAGAATTTTTTTTCAATTCGGGGTAGGGATATTCCCTTTTGTTTTGTGATAGGTATAAAGGATGTAATAAAAGATGAACGATATAGTACTGAAATATTTGCGCGGTGATGCTTCGGAAGAAGAAAAGGAACAGCTTCTCGACTGGCTCCGGGAGAGTGAGGCGAATAAGCAGTCTTTTTCCGAAATCAGGGACCGTTGGTTGGAAACGGAGGAGACTCCGGTGTCCGGCCGGGATTATGTAAAGCAGGCGTTTGTCCGTTTCGCGGCCGAAGTGGAGAAGAAAGAACAGAAACGGAAGCAACTCCGACTGTCTTTCTTCGTGAAGGTTGCCGCTTCCGTCGCCCTGTTGCTGGTTTGTTCGTTAGGCAGTTATTTTGCCGGGCAAAAGCGGTTCTTCGACTTGTCTCCGGAAGAGCAATTGGTGATGAACCGTGTCATTATGGGAAAAGACAGCAAAGGCTCCGTGACCTTGCCGGACGGAACAACTGCCTGGCTGAATGCTAACAGCGTACTGGTCTATCCGGAGCATTTCCAAGCCGGTAAACGCCAGGTGAAGCTGGAAGGTGAAGGCTACTTCGAAGTCGTACGGAATGAACAGGCACCTTTCTTCGTCGAAACGGACGGGATGACGGTAAATGTGTTGGGAACCCATTTCAATGTGTGTAACTATAAAAACCGGGAAACAGTCGAGACCGCTTTGCTTTCGGGGAAAGTGGAAGTCTTTTTGCCGGGATTGGATAAGGGAATCATCTTGAAGCCAAACCAGAAGATATCTTGTAACAAACAGAACGGCACTTATAATCTGGCTGAAGTGGACGCCTCCGATTATATTATCTGGATAGGCGATAAGCTGGTTTGCACGAATGAAAAGCTGTCGGTTGTCCTGCACCGGATGAAGCATTGGTATAACCTGGATATAGAATGCCGGAAAGGTGTTCCGCTCGATCAGCGCTTGTCGCTGACGATCCGGAAGGAATCGCCGGAAGAAATACTGAAATTGTTAACCCTGATCAGCCCGATCCGTTATACGATCGATGGAGATAAAATAATTATAAGTCCTAAATAATAACGATAAAGAAAATTGCCTATGATCTAAGATTCGGAGAAACATTAAAAAAAAATCAGGCAGATGTTACCAGCATCCGCCTGATGTAAACTAAACAAACTGCTCTCAAAGGTGAAAGCGTGAGAGCAAAATGTAAAACTTTAAACATTCAAATGTATGAAAAAAAAGTCCACGTATGGGATTGCCATACCTATTCTTAACATTAATTTATTCAGGAAAATGAAGCTAATACTTTTATTTGTCGCCATTTCCTTCCTCCAACTGTCTGCAGTGGAAAGCTATGCCCAGAATGCAAAGATCAATCTGAGCTTGTCTGATGTGACGCTTGAAGAAGCGATCAGGACCATTGAAGCGAATACGCAGTTTGTATTCTTTTTCAATAACTCGGCTGTCGATATGACGAAACATGTTAACCTCGATGTCAAAAACGGGAATATTAAGGAAGTACTGAACCAGATTCTATCTTCTTATAAATATCGTATAGAAGATAATAAGATTGTCCTTTTGGGCGCTGTACAGCAGGACGGTAAGATTACCGGCGTCGTTTCGGATGCTTTCGGTCCGATTGCCGGAGCCAATGTTGTCGTGAAAGGGACGACGAACGGGACGATTACCGATATGAACGGTAATTTCTCGCTCGACGCCCCGAAAGGCGCCAAACTGCAGGTGTCTTATATCGGCTATATCACAAAAGAACTGACGGTGACCGATCAGACGAACTACACGATCCAGCTCGCCGAAGATTCACAGGCTTTGGAAGAAGTGGTCGTTGTCGGCTACGGTACGGAAAAGAAAGTGAACGTGATCGGTTCGATCGCCCAGATCGGTAGCGAGAAACTGGAAAACCGTTCGACTCCGCAGCTGTCGAATGCCTTGACAGGACAGATGGCGGGTGTGACCGTTATCCAGCGTTCGGGACGTCCGGGTAATAGCGGCGGCGAAATCCGCGTGCGTGGTGTCGGCACGTTTACCAATGCGGACGACGATAAGGCGGCAACCAAGTCGGATGCATTGGTCCTGATCGATGGTATTCCGGGTAAGCTGAACGATGTCAGCTCGGAAGATGTCGAATCGATCTCCGTGTTGAAGGATGCTTCTACGGCTGCTATCTACGGATCGCGTGCTGCAAACGGGGTTATTCTGGTGACGACGAAGACCGGAAGGGAAGGTAAAGTTTCTGTTGGTTATAACGGATATGTCGGTTTCAATACGCCGACCGCACTGCCCGAATTTGCGGATACCTGGCAATATGCCACTCTCTATAATGAAGCCGTAGGACGCGAAGCCTATACGCCGGAAGAAATCCAGAAGTTCAGAGACGGAAGCGATCCGGACCATTATGCAAACGCACGCTATCTGGATGAAGTCTTCTCACGCAAAGGTTTACAGACCGGGCATGACGTGACGGTAAACGGCGGTAATGCGCAGAACCGCTATATGGTGTCGTTCGGCTACCTGAAACAGAACGGTATCGTGGAAAAGAACGATTACCAGCGCTATAACGCCCGCGTCAACCTGATTAACGAACTCCTGCCGGGATTGAAGCTGACCACCCGCCTCTCGGGTATGTACGGCAACCGGAAGGAACCGATGGCTCCGGGCGGTGACGATGCCGACAATATGTTGGTGCTTATTCAGAAGGCATTACGTTTCCCCGGCCTGACTCCGACTATTCTGTCAGACGGAACCTTTGGCGCCGGACGTGAATTGCACGGGACGCCTGCCGGATGGATCAAGAGCGATTCTTTCTATGAAAACCCGGAATTTTCGATGAATGCTAATGTCCGTTTGGATTATAACCCGATAAAAGATTTACAATTGTCAGCAATCGGTGCTTATACCTATACGAACTCAGAAGAACGCACATACCGTTCGACCATGAAACTGTCCGGTGACCGTGTGTTAGGTCCTTCCGAGTTGAAACACAAAATGGGAAAGACGATCTATAAGACTTTCCAGGCTACGGCTGAATATAATAAGAAGTTCGGCGGACATTCTTTCGGAATCCTGGCCGGTTATTCCTGGGAGCAGGAAGACTACCGCTATGTGCAGGGCTCACGCGATAAGTTCCCCGGCAACGATCTGCCATATCTGAATGCCGGTTCTCCGGACAACCAGAAGTCTGTCGGTACGGGTAATGCCTGGGCGATCCAGTCCGGTTTCGGCCGTCTCCGCTATAACTTCAACGAACGCTATTTGTTCGAATCGACAGTCCGTTACGACGGTTCTTCCCGTTTCCCGAAAAGCAAGAAGTTCGGTTTCTTCCCCTCTTTGGCTGCCGGTTGGAGACTTTCGGAAGAAAACTTCTTCAAGGAAAACGAATCGTTGGGCTTTATCTCCAACCTGAAGCTGAAAGCATCATGGGGGCGCTTAGGTAACCAGAATATCGGTAATTATCCGTATCAGTCGGTATATGAATTAGGCCAGAACTATCCGTTTGGCGATACATACACACAAGGTGCGGCTGTTACGACAGCTGTCGACCCGACTATCAAATGGGAGGAAACGGAAACGATCGACGGTGGTCTGGAAGCTGTTTTGTGGAACGGCCTGTTGAGCGTGAACGCTTCTTACTTCACCCGCCGTACATACGACATTTTGTATAAACCGAGCGGAAGCGTTTCCTCTGTCCTGGGGCAGAAGATTTCGGAAATGAACACCGGAGAGTTGAAGAACTTCGGTTGGGAATTTGAAGTCGGACATCGCAATAAGATCGGTGATGTTTCATATAATGTAAACGCCAACTTGTCTATCATCAAGAATAAGCTGACCACTTTAGGTGTCGGTAATGTAGAACAGCTGAACGGCCTGGTCGGTAACGGCAGTGACCTGTTTGTCGGCTATCCGATTAATATGTACTACGGCTACCTGTCGGACGGCGTGTTCCTGGATGAGAACGATATTAAAGGTTGGCACGACCAGAGTAAAGTGACGCCTAACCCGCAGCCCGGAGACATCCGTTATAAGGATATCAGCGGCCCGGACGGTGTGCCCGACGGTAAGATCGATCCGAACTACGACCGTGTTTACTTGGGTTCACGCATTCCGAAGTTCACGTTCGGTCTGAACCTGGGTGTGGAATATAAAGGTGTCGACCTGTCTGTCCTGTTGCAAGGTGTAGCCGGTGTGACCGGTATGCTTGACGGCTTTGCAGGCTGGGCGTTCAGAGGTGACGGTAATATCCAGAAATGGCAGGCGGAAGGACGTTTCGACCCGGCTAATCCGACCCGTTACCCGGCTTATCCGAGATTGGAGGACTTGAGTAACTCTGTGACTCCGAACATTGTTTCTTCTGATTTCTGGGTACAGGATGCTTCCTATATCCGTTTGAAGAATATCCAGTTGGGTTATTCTTTCCCGAAAAAGATGTTACAAGCGGCCAAGATCACGAACTTGCGCGTGTATGTACAGGCTGAGAATCCTCTTTGCTGGAATAAGTATAAACCAGGATGGGACCCGGAAATCAATACATCCGGAAACTATTATCCGATTTTGGCAACTTATACAATTGGTGTAAACTTTAAATTCTAAAAGTCATGAAACGAATCAAATATTTTATTTTTACCTTGCTGGCAGCAACGACAACTTTCGTATCGTGTGACCTGGACCGGAGTCCGCTGGATAAGTTCGCAGAAGATGTGTTCTGGACCAGCGAAGATAATGCCGAACTGGCTCTGACCGGGGTCTATAAAGGGGAAATCCTGTTTAACTCTCCTGAATATACGCCGACCGACTGGTGGTCGTACGGTGGTCTGATCTTTATGGAGTTTCCGACGGATAATGCTTATGATCGTCGCGGGACGAACTCCAATTTCCATAAGATTTCAAACGGAGCTTTATTGTCGAATAATGCTTATACGGAAGCATATTGGAAGAACTCATATTCCAAAATTGCCCGTTGCAACCGTTTTCTGGAAGGTATCGTCAATTTGAGCGATCCGGCTGTCGTAGCCCGTTTCACAGCTGAAGCCCGTTTTATCCGCGCCGCCCAGTACTTCTATCTGTCCCAGTTCTTCCAGGATGTGCCTTTGGTAACGAAGGTGCTGACGAAGGATGAGGCAAATACGGTGACAAAAACATCGAAAGCGGATATTACCGAGTTTATTATTAAAGAGTTCACAGAGGCTGCCGCCGACCTGCCCCGTTTCAAGGATCTGAAAGGATCTGAAACCGGACGTGCCAACAAGCAGGCATCCCTGGCTTTCCTGGGACGTACCCTGCTGGCTGCCAAGAAATATAGCGAAGCTGCCGCCGCCTTTAAGCAGATTATAGACCTGGGCGACAATGCGATCGATCCGGATTACGCCTCCCTTTTCTTACCGTCAAACGAGAACAGTAGCGAGAATATCTTTTCAACGCAGTATTTGCAGGACCAGGCCGGTAACGCTCTGCCGCAGCATGCTTTCCCCGTAAAAGACGGCGGTTGGTGTCTGATTAACGTGGCAGCCGGTTTGTTCGAAGCCTATCAGTTCAGAGACGGTACGCCGTTTAGCTACGACAGTCCGCAGTACGATCCGGTAAACTTGGGCAAAAACCGGGACCCGCGTCTGGATTATACGATCTATTATAACGGATCGACCTTTAAAGGTGCTGTCTACGACTGCCATCCGGATTCTCAAAGCCCGGATAAGGTGATGGGCGGACAGACCACACAGACCGGTCTGATGATGCGTAAGTATTTCGACGAAACATTCTCCGGCAACCTGAACAGCTACGGTGGAAATGTTCCTGTTATCCGTTACGCAGAAGTCCTGCTGAGCTATCTGGAAGCCAAATTGGAGGCAGGCGAAGGCATTACGCAGGCTTTATTGGATGAAACCATCAATAAGGTAAGAGGTCGTGCATCTGTACAGATGCCGGCAATCACGGAAGTGAATGCCGCAAAGCTGCGTCCTATCCTCCGGAACGAACGCCGTGTCGAACTGGCCATGGAAGGTATCCGCTATTGGGACTTGCTCCGTTGGGGTATTGCACATGAAGCATTAAATGGCGATATTTACGGCGCTCCTTTCCCCGGCTCGAAACGCGTAAGCGCCAAACCGGACGGAGAAGTGGATAAATACGGCAGATGGTGGGTGAACAGCCGCGCTTTCCGTCAGGATCAGGACTACAAATGGCCGATCCCGCAGTCTGAACAGGATATCAATCCGAACTTGCGGTAAAACATACAAATGATACTTGATACGAGACAAATAAATTATTATCATGAAATCAACAATCATGTTAGGAATAGGGGCCACTTTGCTGGCCTCCTGTTCCGGTAACAAACCAAAAGCAGAAGAGAAAACAACGCCGCAGAAGCCGAACGTTATTTTCCTGATAGCCGATGATATCGGTTATGGCGACCTGAGTTGTAACGGATCGAAGACGATTCACACGCCGAACGTGGAGAAACTGGCGGCGCAAGGCGTTCGCTTTACGGATGCACATGCTGTGGCTGCAACCAGCACGCCCTCGCGTTACTCGTTATTCACCGGGCATTATGCCTGGCGACGGAATGATACGGGTATTGCTGCCGGAGATGCCGGTATGGTGATCCGCCCCGAACAACCGACAGTTGCCGATATGTTCCGCGAATGCGGTTACACGACCGGTGCGATCGGGAAGTGGCACTTAGGATTGGGTGACAAAACCGGCACACAGGATTGGAACGGCTTTATCACGCCCGGACCGACGGATATCGGTTTCGACTATTCTTATCTGATGGCTGCAACTGCCGACCGTGTTCCCTGCGTCTTTGTGGAGAACCAGCGGATTGTCAATCTCGATCCGAACGATCCGATTGCTGTCAGCTATAAAGAACCGTTCCCCGGCGAGCCGTTGGGAAAGGATCATCCGGAAATGTTGACGAAGCTCAAACCAAGTCCGAACCATGGACATGATATGGCGATCGTGAACGGTATTTCCCGTATCGGTTATATGAAGGGTGGCAAACAGGCTTTGTGGGAAGATGAAAACATTGCAGACAGTATTACGGTTAAGGCTGTCCAGTTCATCGAAAACCATAAGGACGAGCCGTTCTTCCTGTATGTCGGAACCAACGATGCACACGTTCCCCGCTGGCCGCATCCGCGTTTCGTGGGCAAGAGCGGCATGGGACCCCGTGGCGACGCTTTGTTGCAATTCGACTGGACAGTCGGACAGATTATGGATGCTTTGGATAAGGCAGGTTTGACGGAAAACACGTTGATCGTCTTGAGTAGTGACAATGGTCCTGTCGTGGACGATGGTTATGCAGACCGCGCTGTCGAACTTCTCGGCGATCATAAGCCTGGGGACCTTTCCGGGGTGGCAAATACAGTATTTTCGAAGCCGGGACACGTATCCCGATGGTCGTAAGCTGGCCGGCACAGGTGAAACCGGGTGTTTCGAATGCTTTGGTTTCCCAAGTGGACTTGTATGCTTCTATGGCGAGCCTGATGGGTAAGACATTGGAGCCGGGAGCCGGTCCCGACAGCCAGGACTATTTAGATGCATTCCTGGGTAAAGACCTGAAAGGACGCGATTATGTGGTTGAAGTTGCAGGTGCGCTTTCCATTTCCGACGGCGAATGGAAATATATCGCTCCGAGCAATGGCGCTGCCTATCAAAAACTGACCAATATCGAATTGGGAAACAGCAAAGAAGAACAGCTTTACAATCTGAAACAGGATATCGGCGAAAAGAAGAATCTGGCAGCCGAACACCCGGAAATAGTAGCAAAACTGAAAGCTATTTTAGAGAAAGAGAAGGCAAAATAATCTTTTTTGACAAAGTGTGAAAACGCCTGTAGGTAATCTAAAAAACATTCCTACAGGCGTTTTTTCTTTTTTTATCAGGAATAGAGGTTATCTTTGCAAATCATTAGGCAGAAAATAGAAGGATAATGCTGGGATTGATAAGTAAAGGAATTGTGATAGGTATATTGGTTTCCGCCCCGATGGGTCCGATCGGTATGCTGTGTATACAACGAACGCTGAACAAAGGACGTTGGCACGGGTTTGTTACCGGGTTGGGCGCTGCCCTGTCGGATGTGATCTATGCCGCGCTGACCTGCTTAGGAATGGGAGTGGTCGTGAACTTTGTCGAAGCGAATCAGGCCCCGCTCCAGTTAATTGGTAGCATCGTATTGGGCGTTTTCGGCTATTACATTTTCCAGTCTAATCCCGTACGGAACCTGAAAAAGCGACGGGAAAAAAAGTTATCGTTTACACAGGATTTTATTACAGCTTTTCTTCTTACCTTTAGCAACGTCTTAATTGTACTGTTATATATCGGTCTGTTTGCCCGCTTCGGTTTTGTCTTGCCGGAACATTCGGTCTGGATGCTGTTAGGAGGCATTGGTTTTATAGGAGTGGGAGCTGTACTCTGGTGGTTCGGGATCACGTATGTAATAGCGAAATTGAAGAAATGGTTTAACGTGCGAGGTATATGGCTGTTGAATCGGATTGTGGGATCGGTGATTATTGTGCTGGCCGTTATCGGGGCTGTGTCTGTGTTGCTGACTTCTTATTTCCATTTGCCATTACTCCAAATCTATAATTGAAATGAAGAAACTGAAAGTCCCTTATTTGGCAACGCTGGATGTTCTGGACCTGTCGTCCGTCGGCTTTTTAATGGAGAGCAAGGCCCAGCGAGAGTATATTGACGTGATTAACTGGGAAGAATATCCCTATAAGCCTATCGTGGCATTCGATATAGCAAGGTCGGATGTCAATTTGTATATCCGCTATTTTGTAAAAGGGAACTCCCTGAAAGCGCTCCATGAGGTAGACGGCTCGCCTGTATATACGGACAGCTGTGTCGAGTTCTTTATGAAACAGGTGGATGATCACAACTACTACAACTTCGAGTTTAACTGTATCGGTACGTGCGACGCATCACATCGCGAATCCCGTGATGTCAAACAGTCTCTGTCGCCGGAAGAATACGCTTCCATCCGTCGTTATTCCACATTGGAACATGCTGCGTTTCCGGAGAAATTAGGTGTGCATGCTTGGGAGCTGGTCGTCTCAATCCCTTTCCGTGTGATGGGACTCGATCCGGAAAACCTGCCGGAAAAGATTATGGGCAACTTCTATAAATGTGCGGATGATACCGAATTTCCGCATTTCGTCAGCTGGAGTCCGATCGATCTGCCGTCACCCAATTTCCATTGTCCGGGGTTTTTCGGGGAAATCTATTTATAGTGTCTGTGTCCTGGCGGGCTTGACCCGCCATCTCATCTTAATCATTGTCAGTTTAGTATGAGGTTGCGGGTCAAGCCCGCAATGACACGCTAAAGCGTTAGAACTTACTTTTGATACATTATCATTTTCGATGCTTAAAACAGATAATGCAGGTCAACATTATGGGATTTCGATACTGAAATGCGATAATGTTGATCTGCATTATTATTTTGCACCGGTACGGTTTAGAGCTTTACTTCTGAGATACTGGCATTGCCCGCAGTCATCACGATGCGGATATCGCTGGCGGTGGTGCCTTTGAACCGGTATGTCTTCAATTCGTTAGTCGCATCGACTGTTCCTTCATAAACAGTCAGGAACTGGCCTCCGCCGCCGGATAGCTGGATTTCGAATTTGGCATCTTTGCTTTTTTCTTTCCAGGCAATCGCTATGCTGTTGGGCGAAGCGTTGTTTTCGAGAGCGAAGGTGATGTATTCCCCTTCGTTGGCTTTCCAGGCTGTGGACAGGTTACCGTCGAGGACTTGTGCCGCTGTCTCCTGTGATGAACTGGCAATTACTGATTTCTGCTGATGGGATGCGATGGGTGAGGCAGCCTGCTCTTTCCCGTATTCTACCACCGTGAAACGATCGTTCAGGCGGATGTCTTCGGAAGAGGCTCCGACCATTACTTTGAAATCTCCCGGTTCGACAACCCAATGGTTATCGCTGTTCAGCAGTTGCAGGTCGCGCGGCTCGATGGTGAAGGTCACCTCTTTTGTCTCACCCGGATTCAGATGGACGCGGTCGAAGCCACAAAGGTTCTTTTCGTAAGTCGTGACGGAACTGATGACGTCACGGACATATAACTGTACGACCTCATCGCCGGCGCGTTTACCCGTATTGGTCACTTTGCAGCGTACGGTGACCGGCTGGATCTGCGTGACGACAGACGGCTGGATGGATATGTCCGAATATTCGAATGTCGTGTAGCTCAACCCGTAGCCGAACGGATATAGCGGGCCGTTTACGCGGGACATATTGCCGTTCAGCCCTTTGTTTCCTCCTCCGTCGATCTGTGCGTTCGGCTTGGTCGGGAAATTGAAAGGAATCTGTCCGACTGTTTTCGGGAAGGTCACGGTCAATTTACCGCCCGGATTGTAGTCCCCGAACAGGGCGTCTGCAATAGCCGTGCCGCCTTGCGAGCCCGGATACCAGGCTTCGAGGATAGCCGGAACATATTTGTCCGCCCAGTTGATCGAGAGCGGGCGTCCGTTAATCAATATCAGCACGACCGGTTTGCCAGTTGCGGCAACCGCCTGAAGCAAGTCGAGCTGTCGGCCTGGCAGTTCCAGGCTGGAACGCGATTTGTTTTCTCCGCAGGTGCGGCTACTACCGCCGAGCACAACGACTGCGACGTCACTCTTCCGGGCGTTTTCGACCGCTTTGTCTATTTCACTCTGCTCTTCGCTTGTCAACGGATAGCGGTATAATTCCGATTCCGGCCAGTTGGCGTCTACCAGGTCGCAGCCTTTGGTGAAAAGCACTTCCGTTCCCGGTTTCACTTTCTTTTGGATGCCTTCTAAAACAGTTGTCACCTCTACGGCCAACGGGCCATAGTGTGTCAAGGCATAGGCTCCTTCGTCGGCGTTCGGGCCGCATACGGATATCTTGGAAACGCTGTTTATATCCAACGGGAGGACAGCATTTTCGTTCTTCAGCAAAACAAGCGATTCTTTAGAAGCCTGCAAGGCAATCTGCTGGTTCTCGGCGCTGTTCACCTCCTTGTCCGCCTCTTTCAAGTCGATCTGGTAAGGCTGGTCGAACAGTCCGACGAGGAATTTCACACGCAGGATGTCGCGTACACGGTCGTCGATTGTCGACATCGGGATGGCTCCCTCTGCGATCAGCTCACGCAACGGCAGCACGTAGGAATCCGGCGAGCGGAACGTGCAACGTATGTTCAATCCCGCCAATACGCTTTGCAGGACGGATTCTTTCATATCGGCCGCCGTCCCGTGCTTCGAGAAAAGATATTCGACCGCATCGCTGTCCGAAACGACATATCCCCGGAAGCCGAACTCGCCGCGCAGGCGTGTCGTCAGCCAGTAATAGCTGCTCTGGACCGGGAAACCGTCGTAATCATTGTAGGCGCTCATCGCTCCCAGGATGCCGGCTTCTTTGATTACCCGTTTCCAGGGGTAAACATGGATCATTTCCACCTCGCGCGGTGACATCTGCGGGTCTACACGCGCCATTCCTTCGCGTCCGCCTTTATTATTGCTGTAAGCGATGTAATGTTTGGATGTCGCCGCCACCTGGTAGTCGGTCTGCATTCCCTTTGCCATCTGTATGCCTAATTCGGCAACGAGATAAGGGCTTTCGCCGTAGACCTCTTCATAGCGTCCCCAACGCTGGTCGCGGCCGACGTCGAGGATCGGAGCGTAGACATTCGTGTATCCTAACAGACGGCCTTCGCGTCCGGTGATATAGCCGACTTTGTGGATCAGGTCGCGGTTCCAGGTGTGTCCTAATCCCAATTGTGTGGGGAAGTTGGTCGCGATATAGCTTTCCACACCCCGGATTCCTTCGTTGGTGAAATCCGTCGGGATGCCGAGCCGCGTCTCTTCGATGAAGAAGCGTTGTACCTCGTTGAGTGCCCACGCATGGCGCGATGCCGGCCAGACGTATGGATTGTCGGAAGGCGGAAGTCCCCATTGCTGGAAACCGTTCAGGTGTTCGTCGATTGCGCCCATGCCGTCTTTCCAGAGCTGGTTCTTCCATTCCGGCGTCGGCAGGTCGTCTTTCAGCACCCGCTTGTAGCCGTAGAGCGTCACCATCTGGCAGGTCTTTTCTTCGACGTTCATTTGTGACAGAAGGTCCTCGATACGTGCATCGATCGGTGCCGTGGGGTCTTCATATACATCCTTTTTCCCGTTTTTGTTGAAGTCGATCCAACCGTTCCGGTAAATGGATTTGTTCGTTAATTTGTAGGTGTCCGGTATCCGGATTTCCTGTTGTGTTTTGTTTTGTGCCAGTGTGCAGAATGCCCCCGACAGGACAATGCACGACGCAATGGCGGCAAGTCTGTTTTTCTTCATGGATTATAATTTGATGTCGTTCAGTTCTACTAATTTGTTAACAATGGCGTACACGGTCAGACCGCTGGCACTATGGATTTGCAGCTTCCGGGCAATGTTTCGGCGGTGTGTGACGACAGTATGCGTGGAAAGGAACAGGCGGTCGGCGATCTCGCGGTTCGTCATTCCCTTGACAACACAGACAACGATTTCCTTTTCGCGTGTGCTGAGTGTTTGTTGTTCTTCATTTTCGGTCTCTTCAGCCGGTGGCGTGTGGAGAAGTTCCAGTTTATGGCGCAGCTCGTCCGGACTGTCGTATATGCTGATCTGCTCGTCGTAAGGGCGGAGCAGCGTGTGATCGGCGACGGCATACAGCAGGGCGATGCATTTCATCTCCGTACAGCTCGCCTCTTCCTTGATCTGTTGCAGGGAGAAACAGCCCGGAATCGCGGGGTTGATGACCAGCATGTCGGGCCTGTGCGAGCGAAGCGTTTCCTGCAGAAGCTCCATGGTGGCAATTTCAACAACCTGGATGCGGAAGCCGGGAAGCCGTTTCAACACCGTTTCCAATCCGCTTCGGATGATAGCGGACGGATCGGCAATAGCTATCGTTAATAAGGTACTCATCGGATCACTTGATTGTTTTTTCCAATGCCAGGATCGCCGGCACGAAAAGATAGTCCTCGACGTGATTATGGGAAGCCAGATCCTGTTCGGTCGCAAAGATATCGAACAAGACGCTGTTCAACAGGTTGCTGCCTGGCCCCGGATAATATTTGATCAGGATATTTTTGAGTTCGATAATCTTCATCTCGATCTGGTCGTGATGTTTACGGAAGATCGTGATATTGTATTTCGGGTCCTTTACGCCCTTCAACAGCCCTTTTACATACGGGAACACCGTTTTCTCTTCGTAGGACATATGTTTGTTGACCTCTGCGGCATAGTCGTCAAAGAATTTGGTAATGACGAAAGCCACGTCTGACGGACAATCCATAATGGCATCCGTCAGTTTGCGGCGTATATGCGGCAACCGGAAATCCAGAAAATAGGCATGCGCGTTATGCAGATAAGTGATCAAAGCCTCGATAGACAGGCATTTGTCAATATTAGTCATCGGTGCCGAAACATCTTCCGTCAGAAAATTCACAACGGCGAGGAACGTGCAGGGATCGACGCCGTTCTGCCGGCATACCTCTCCGATGTTCTTTTCTCCGAATCCGAGTGCGATGCCGAAGCGGCTCATGACAAGCACCATCGGATAGTTCTCGCAGATCAGATCGCTCATTTTGTCGGTTTCCCGATATTTACCATTCTTATACATAGGCTTTTTTCTCTCTTGTCTTGGTGTTTGAATAGCCCAAAGATACATAAAAAATAGATTCCGCAGGCAGCGCTTACGAAATTAGTAAATTCGGAATGCCAAGTAGTTTCAGCCGGAAAAATATTTGAAACTAAAGTTTCAGAAAGATTCTTACTTTGAAACTAAAGTTTCATGCCGATGGAACTAAAGTTTCCTCGGATGAAAATTTAGTTTCCTGCCGTGAAACTTTAGTTTCGACCGCAGACACTTTAGTTTCGCGTCGGGAAGCAAATGATCAGCCTGTTTTTGGAAAAATATCCGTCTTGAATAGGGGCTAAAAAGGGCCTTTTAGGCGGATATCCGCGAAAAAGCGTTTTTTTACATTTTGGCGGTTTTCGTAATTGGTTGATTAATAGCAATGTAATACATTATATAATGTACGCGTAGAAGGGCTGTTTTAGGGGGTAAAATGGGGTGTAAAATTGAATGTAAGACGTTGAATTATAAAAAGATAGGAAGCCGTTTGGAAATGACTAATGAAAACGTACGTTTTTTTTCGTCATTTTTTGAGAGGGTGCAGAAGGTTCGTGTCTAAAAGGTGTGATTTCGTACAGGTTAAGCTATCTAATTGATAAGAAACAATATAGAAAAAGAAAAAACTTTGCGGAAAGGATTGCAGGTTTAAAAAGTATATGTATTTTTGTAGCTGAAAAATGACGAATTTAAACGTACGTATTCACATACAAAATACAAAAGTTAACAAACGTACGGCATGAACTGAACTTTTTATAAACATTAGTATTAATATTAAATTTAGAATTATGAACAAAAAGTTTTCTACTCTTTTGGCAGGTGTTGCGCTGTTTGGTGCGATGTCTGCTAATGCGACCACTCCGGTCACCTCTTTGCAGAAAACAAATGACGGCTTGTATCAGTTAGAGTTTGAAGCTGCTGGTGGTACAAAAAGTTATTTGTCTATGTCAGAAACCGGAGCTCTGTATTTGGAAGGTGATGTTGTTTCAAACAATTTGGCTAAATCCTTGTGGTGTGTTGAAGTAATTGAAGAAGGTTTCGGTAAAGCTCCTATCTTTGACTTTACAAATAAGGCAACAGGACAACGTTTGGATATCCAGTTCGCTGGTACACTTTTGGAAGGTTTGGCCATAAATACTCCGTCCACTGCTCCAGATGCAGACTCAACCCGTGTAGGAGGTGAAGTTTCTGGCTGGGCTTTTTCTACTCAGTACACTGCAAATCTGCAAGCAAAAAGAACACTTTATTCTTATTTTAAAGCAGACTCTGTTATCGGTTTAGTGAAAGATGCTGCAGATGATAAGATTTTGGTTAAGAAAATGGGTGCATCTGAAGCTTATGCCGATGCTGAAGATGCTGCCGGTACAGCTTTGACTAAGTTTACATTGGTTGAAGCGGATGTAATCCGTTTGGGTGCAAACGAAATTAACACTTATCTGGGAATGCAGACAGCCGACAAAGGTGTTGCTCTGAATTTTACTCCAGATGAAATGGGTGAAAAGCTTCCAGTTGCTAATCCGTTCAATGGAAAGAATGCAGGCAAGTTCTTCGCTGAAGATTTCGGTGATGCTGATTATGTTTATATTTATAATGCTGATAGCTCTTATCTGCGTGTAGATACAAGCATTGTAAATGAAAGCGGTGAAAAATTCCGTGCTTTCTTGTGGGATAACTTGAAGTATGCTAAGCTTCAGGCAAGTAAAGCTGCAGCTGGTGCCCCGAGTGATCCCGCTGATTCAATTAGCAGATCTACAATTAATGATCAATATGCATTTGCATTCTCTTATTATCCTTCAAAAGATAGTTTGATTATTCAAGTTAAAGAAGCATTGGATTATATTGAAACACCAGTTGCTGGTTCTCATTGGACTACAGATGCTGATGTAACCGTATTACCCACTGCAAATGTTACTGGTGAAAACAACTTTATTACAGTTCAAGACCTAATTAAAGGGAAAGTACGTATTGTAACTATTTACGATACAAAAGAAACTGACGTTAACTTAGGATTTAAGGGTTGTGAGGCTGGCTACAATGGTCGCACATCTGTTGCTGACGGTTTGTATTTCATCATGAACCAAAGAGGTCAATATTTGGCTTCTCCGATCCATATTAACGGTACATCTTTAGAATGGGTTACTGTAAAAGCCGACGAACAGCTTCCGGCTCATATGCCAGCTTACCAATGGGTTGTATTGAAGAAGAATACTGCTGATAAAGTGGCAGATTACTCTCCTGTAGAGGTGACTAACCGTGAGTATCCGGCACGAAACACTCAAACTCAATTGATGATAAATGAAGGTGCTAAATATTTGACTACATCTGATGGTTTCTATTTGGGAGAAGACTCTCTGATCTTCGTACAGGTAAAAGACGCTGAAGGTGTTAAGGATAATGCAGCGCTGATCGCTGAAGCATATCAGGATACATTGCTGGGTTACAAGAACATCAAAGATGCTAAGTTCTTCTTGGATGAATACACATTCAAATATCTGCACCCGTATGCAACTGGCGAAAATAGCAAATATTTGGCTAAGGGCGCTGGTAAAGATTCTCTGTTGAATGTATTGAATGGTAAGGATGCATTCCGTCTGGTTGAAAAAGATTGGCATAAATATGGTTATACTGTAGATAAGACAGTTCTTAAGAGAGTTGGTATCAAGCAACTTTATAGAAATTCATATTCTGTTCAGCTGAAAGATGCCTTTATGGGTGAAGCTGCTGAAGCTAAATATGCAATGTCTAAATACTTCGGTGCTCCTGCAGATAGCTTCTTCTTCAAAGAAAACAACCATTATGAAGGCGAATGCTTCTATGCAATCGTAAAAGCAAATAAGACTGATATTGGTGATTACAAGGCCGGTGTAACAGATGATATCCTGGATGCAACCGTTAAGGTTCAGCCGCTGGGCGAAACAAGAACTTCTGCATTCGCTATCAACCCGGATAACACTCCTCTGTATCGTCGCTTCAACAACGTAAATCTTGGCGAAAGCGCAACTGATGGTCGTGATAGCCTGAGATTCTTCGAAAATGTTCGTAAAGAATATCTGATGGACGAAAACAACCGCGAAGGTGGTTTGATGGATGCTAATGTAAGTTATGCAGGTATGTGGACTGCCGATAAAGCAACAGGCTTGGCATTCCAGATTGATACTGCTTGGGTTGGTCGTGGCCGTGGTTATATCAAACCGCAGTACCTGATCTCTGTAAATCATAATGATTTCGAAGGTGTAGAAGGTACTCCTTGTACAGAAGATGGTCCGCACATCACTCCTGACGGACAGATCACTGACGATCCTATGTTGTGTAAACATGCTCATCCGGCAATCCCGGGCTTCGAAAGAGCTAAATATCTGGTAAGCTTCCAGGATTCTGTTGATGTTTACGGTCAGGATAAACCTTATGCCGATATCGCAGGTGGTTACACTCGCGTAGGTTTCGTAGAAGGTATCCGTGTTGCTGATACATTGTGGATTTTACCGGCTGAATATAGAAGCGTAGCTAATGACAAGATCGACTTCAAGGCTTTGGAAAAAGCTGATTCTACACTGTTCGCAGATGAAGGCGTACATATTAAGAACCTGTTGTCTCAGGACAATCACAAGAACTATACTTGGTCGTTCCGTTATGTACATCCTGAAAACGCAGCTAACGTTACAGCAGAAGGTAAAGAAAACTCATTCCTGTTCGAATCTAACAACTATGACGGCGAAAATATCGCTCCTGAAAATGCAGCATGGTTGAAGATCCAGAATGGTTGCGTTGTTCTGACAAAAGATCCTTCTTTGTTCTCTAACGCTAAGACTGGCGGTGACGGTGCATTGGTATTCAATGTTGAAAACAAAGAAAACGATGAGCTGGCTACAGACAATGAAACAATCGCTACATCTGAAGTAACAGTAATAGCTCAGAATGGCGCTGTAAGAATTGCTAACGCCGAAGGTAAGAAAGTGGTTATCACTAATATCTTAGGCCAGACAGTAGCTAACACGGTAATCACTTCAAGCGACGCTGTAATCGCTGCTCCTGCCGGTGTAGTTGTTGTAGCTGTTGAAGGTGAAGAAGCTGTTAAAGCTATCGTTAAATAAGAAAATATAATCAATAATGACCATGCGTCCGGTCCTTTCGACCGTTCAATTAACCCGTGAGGGCGAACAAGTGGTACATTAATACTAAAGTAAAAAAATAAGTATGCTGCCCGTACTTCTGTGAAGAAAGAGAGCAGATAAAGAACAAGCCCTGACGGAATATTCCGCCAGGGCTTCGTTTTTTATTTCGTAATAGGAATATTGAAAAACTATTTATATCTTTGCTAATGCGTTTAAAGACAGAAGGAAATATGAATGCTATCTTACAAAATCGAATAGAAGCCATAAAAGATTTATGCCGGCGATACAAAGTGAAGAGTTTGTATTCCTTTGGGTCTGTCAATACTCATAAATTTACGGAACATAGTGATATTGATTTACTGATAGAGTTTGAGCCTGATATTTCAATTGAAGAATATACAGATAATTATTTCTCTTTGAGGGAGAAACTTGTTGAACTGTTTAAGAGAAAAATAGATTTGGTCACCCAGCGCTCTCTTTCCAATCCCTTTTTTATTGCAGATATAGAACAAAGTAAGAAATTGATATATGGGGCGTAATATTCAAAAGTATCTGTACGATATGCAGCAGTCTATTCTGTCGATTTATGAGTATCTGGGAGAGAAAAGGGACTTTCTTGCCTATGAACAGAATAAACTTTTACGACGTGCTGTGGAGCGTGAGTTAGAGATCATCGGAGAAGCAGCCAACCATCTTCTTGATTTGGATCCTGATATTGCTATAGATAATGCCCGGAAGATTGTAGATCTGAGAAACTTTGTGATACATGGTTATGACAAGGTTGATAATGTCATTATTTGGGGTGTTATCAGTAAGGATCTGCCAAAGCTGGAAAAGCAAGTAAATACCTTGCTAAACCAGCAGACGATCCTTTGACATTAATACTACTTATAACGCCGCAAACCTTTCATCCCCTTTGTCCGTTACCGCCGTACATTCCATCTCTACCAGCCAGCCGGTGCGGCAGACCGGTGCGCGGACGATGATATGAGGAAGATTTGGATGATGTTTATCCAGATATTGCTTAACCCGCGCATAGTCCGCCGTGTCGCGGATGTAGATGACGGCTTGCATGATGTCGTCGAGGGTGGCGCCGGCTTCTTGCAGAAGGGCGCTGATATTCTCGATCATGCGGGAAGCCTGTTGCATAACGTCGCCGGGGTGGACGATTTCGCCGTAGCGGTCGATGCTGGCTGTGCCGGAGATGAAGATATGGCGGCGGTCGCCATACGTGACGGCGGTTCCCCGCTCGAAGGTGACGCCGTATTCATACGTGCGGTTCAGGTGATCGGGAGCGTACAGATATTGGATTTGCTCCGGACAGATACCCGAAACAGCATATGTGTCCATCGTGACGAATACCATCGGGTCGACGTAGCGCCCTTCGATTCCCGTGCTGGCAATGAAATGTGTCTCTTCCGTCAGGTTTTGTGTGGCAAACACCTCTTTGCGGGCTTTGACTACGCCCGGATAGTTTACGTCTACATTCTGAACGAATATCCAGGTCCGCAGGCAGTTGGCTGCCAGTGTGCATCCGGCATCCGTCAGTTGCATGATGTAATCGCGGAAAATCAGGCGCGTCTGATATTCCGAATTGGCAGCCCTGTTGCATTGGTTGGCGCCTAAAAGCTGGCTGTATGCGCTGTGGCGTGCTTCGAACAACCCGCTTGGCAAGACCTGTGTCTGCACACCCGTTTGCAGCCAGGCCCACAAAGCTATCTTTGTCCCGTTCATCGGCGCCTGCTGCACAATAGAAAGTGCGCAATAGGGAGAAAGGCGTTCCCGTTCCATCAGCTCGTCCGTCTGGTTGGTCACGTCGCTCAGGAAATAACGCCGGAAAACGGCTATCGGATTACCCGGCAGTTCGGTTACACAACGCGTGTAGGCTTCTTGTATCTGTTGTAATTGAGCGTGGAAATCCTCCATGCAATCCGTCTGCCGGAAAAGAATATGGTATTCCGTGATACCTTTGGTTGATTGAAAAGAGGTGATCTGCACCTCCGTAGTGTCGTATGTTTTCCTTATCAGGTCCATAAATATTGTGTTTTTGCAGTTGATCGTAAAGATAAGGAAAATATCAGTTGTTCAAATCCTTTAGCTCGATCAATTTGTTGACGATGGCGTAAACGGTCAGGCCGCTTGCACTGTGTACCTGCAGTTTGCGGGCGATGTTCCGGCGGTGGGTGATGACGGTATGCGTGGAGAGATAAAGCCTGTCGGCTATTTCCCGGTTTGTCATGCCTTTCACTACGCAGACCACGATTTCCTTTTCGCGTCCGCTGAGCGTCTGCTGGTCGTCGCTTTCCCCTTCTGTCTCCGGAATCTCTTCGGCGTTGAGCCGTTCCAGCTTATGTCTCAATTCGTCGGCGCTGTCGTAGACTGATACCTGGTCGTCGTAGGCATGGAGTTGAACCGGATCGCATACGTTATATATAAGGGCAATACATTTCATATCCGGGCATCCGCATTCCTCTTTCAGATGTTGGAAGTTTGTGCTTCCCGGCAAGCAAGGATTGATAATCAGAATGTCCGGCTTATAGATGCGTAAGCCTTCCGTCAGACAGTCTGCCGCTGTTATTTCCGATATCTGGATGCGGAATCCGGGCAATCGTTTCAGCAGCGTTTCCAGTCCGCACCGGATGATGGCGGAGGATTCGGCTATCGCTATTTTTATATTTGTGGACATGATCGGTTGTTTTTATTGTTTTTCCAAAGACAAGATAGCGGGTACGAAGATATAGTCTTCTACACGGTTGTGAGAAGCCAGATCCTGTTCGGTAGCGAAAATATCGAACAGGACACTGTTGAGCAGGTTACTGTCCGGCCCCGGATAGTATTTGAGAAGCAGGTTTTTCAGTTCCGTAATCTTTCCCTCGATCTGGTCGTGCCGTTTACGGAAGATGGAGATGTTATATTTCGGGTCCTTTTCCCCTTTCAGCAGGTTGCGGACGTAGGGGAAAACGGTCTTTTCCTCGTACGACATATGCTTGTGCACTTCTTCTGCATATTCGTCGAAGAAGCGGCGGATCACGTAGGCCACGTCTTTCGGGCAGCTCACGATCGCTTCTGTCAGCTTATGGCGGATATGGGGCAGTCGGAAGTTCAGGAAGTAGTCGTGCGCATTGTGCAGGTACGTGATCAGCGAGGAGATGGATATATCTTTGTTGCTGCCGGCAACCGGAACCGCTTCCGCATCCGTCAGGAAGTTGACGACAGTCAGGAAAGTAGGCGTGTCGATTTCGTTCTGCCGGCATACTTCCCCGATGTTTTTCTCTCCGAACCCCAGGTCGATCCCGAAGCGGCTCATCACAAGAACCATCGGATAATTCTCGCATATCAGGTCGCTCATCTTGTCCGCTTCCCTGTATTTTCCGTTCTTCATGTTTCCCATATCTTTTATCATTTTAGGTTTTTATAAGCATGCAAATTGCGGAGCATCTGCCGGTATGACCGCCATACATTCCGTCTCGATCAGCCAGCCCGGGCGACAGACAGGTGCGTGTACGATCAGGTGGGGGAGTGACGGATAGTGGTTTTCTATGTATTGGCTGGCCACCTGATAGTCCGCCGGGTCGCGCAGGTAAACGATTGCCTGCGTGATATCATCCATTCCGGCTCCGGCCTCCTGCAACAGGGCTTCGATGTTCTCCAGCATCCGTTGCGTCTGCTTTACGATGTCGCCGGGATAGACGATCTCGCCTTTGTTGTCGATGCTGGCCGTTCCTGAGATGAATATCTGCTTCCGGTCACCGTAGGTTACGGCTGTCCCCCGCTCGAAAGTCACCCCATATTCGTAGGTCGGGTTGAGATGGGTAGGGGCGTAGAGGAAACGGATTTGCTCAGGTTGCAGGCCGTCGACGGCGTAGCTGTCCATTTGAACCAATACGTTCGGGTCGGCATGGCGTCCTTCTATTCCTGTACTGGAAATATAGTGTGTTTTCTCCGTCAATCCCTGGGTGATGAATACCTCTTTGCGCGCTTTTACTACGCCGGAATAGTTGACGTCCACGTTCTGGACGAAAAACCAGGTGCGGATGCAGTTGGCGGCGAGCGTGCAATGTTCTTCCGTCAGTTGCAGGATGTAATTGTTGAGTAGCAGACGCGTCTGATATTCGGAGTTGGAAGCCTTGTTGGCCGCTCCGCCTTCCCAGAAATGACGGTAGCCGTTGTGCGAGACTTCCGCCAGTCCGTTATTGCAGTTCTGCACGTTCATCTCCGTCTGCAGATAAGCCCAGAGCGCGATCTTGCTGCCGTTCAGGGGAGCCTGCTGCACGATCGAGAGCGGGCAGCACGAGTTCTCGCATTCCCATTCCGTGACCAGGTCGGCCTGGTTGGCCGCATCGCTCAGGAAGTAGCGGCGGAATACGGCCATTGCGTGGGCCGGCAATTCTTCCGTCACTGCTTTGGCGTATGCTTTTTGCAGGTTTTCCAACTGGTTGCGGAAAGGCAGGCAAGGATCGGTGACGGACATCAGTAACTGATATTCCGCCACTCCTCCTTTTCCTGTGAAAGAACAAATTTGAACGTGTATGGTGTCGTGTTCGTATGTTTTTGTTGTCAATGTCATGTGTCGGTACGTTTAATTATCAGGGGCATCCTCCTGTATCCAGGTTTTGATAAGCGCTAATACTTCCTGTTTGCCGGTACTGTTGAACATGTCCTTATGATAGTCGTTGTCTTCCAGTATTTCCGGCAGATAGCTGTTGTTCGGATTGCCCGGGTCTACATATTTCTTCTTGTCCGGCGAAAGGGGTGCTTCCACATCCACCAGTGCCGCATAGGACTTATCGCGTGTCAGGTTCAGTTTTCCGGCGACCTGTGTGCTTCCTCCGTGGCAGGCTATGCAGTTCGCATCGAACACCTGCTCCTGGATTCTGCCGTAGCTGGCCAACTCCAACGCGTCCACGTCGATGACGATATTATCGCCGGACTTGTCTACTTCGTACGTATAATATGTATAGACGATGTCCAACCCGTTACTGACGACGGCAATGCAGATTTTCCGCGTGTCGTCCTCAGGTTGTTCAGTGTGACGGAGATTGTCTTGTCTGCGTTGACCGGTTTGGAGAAACGCTTGTTCTGCGTCGGCGTATCCGAATTGTCTCCGAGGGCGACGAGCGACAGGTAATTCTTTTTTGGCCATGCCCCCAGTCCTTTGAACCGGACGTTTACGGTTGCCGTCCGGCCCAGGTCGACCGGCGTTTCCTCCGGATATATTTTCCCTTCGTCGCAAGCTGCCAGCAAGAGGGCGGCAAGGAAAAGCAGGACTCCGTTTTTTAGGGATATCATTCGTCTCATCTTGTCAGAATGTAAATTGTAACATGGCGGTAGCACTGTTGCGGGCAAGTCCGATAGCAGAGGCGTCGCGGTCGGCTTGCGTGTCGTGTCCGGAACGTCCGAGATACTGGTACATAAGTTGCAACTTCAGGTTATTGTTGAAGAAGTAGTAGTTTACGCCGACGGCCGGCATGTTCAGCAAACCGCCCTTCTTCGTCCCGTTACGGTCCATGAAGTCATAACGCAATGCGCCTTGCAGTTTGGGGGTGATGAAGTATCCGCCCTGTACGTATGCCGCCCAGAAGTTCTCGTCGGCCTTGTTCATGATCTTGGTAAAATGCATATTCATGAAATATCCTTCGGCAGCGAAATAGAAGCGGTTGATCATCCAGGCAAATTCCAGTCCGACACGTGTGTCGCTGCTGCTGAGATATTCGGCTTCTGCGTTGTAGGAGGCCGAGACGGCGATCTGCATCTTGTTGTCGTTCAGGTTTTCCGGATCTCCCTGCGAAGCCGGCATCTGTCCCATCGGCATATAGGCGAGGCGTCCGGCGTAGAGCAGGGAGAGCAGCCAGCTATGGTCGTCGGTGTTCGTCTTGGTGGCCGTGTTGACGTTGATGCCTGTTCCGTTGAAGACGCCGACCTGGTAGTTCCATCTGTTGTCGAGCGTCCCGTGCAGCTGTACGCCGAGATCGAAACCGGTGGCAAAGCCCGGCACGGCATAGTTGATGTCATACGGCAACAGGATGGAGGCCGATGCGGAGAAGGGCAGTACGGGGAAAAGCGTTTCGCCCAGCGTGCTCAGGTAAGCGTGCATGAACGGCGTTTTGAATTTCCCGGCCCGGATGCGGAATTCGTCTTTCAGAGCGATGTCGAACCAGGCTTGTTGCAGCAGTGCGCCGCCGCTTTTAGCCGCATTGATGGATAGGTTGAACGTCACCTTGTCAAACGCCTTTCCTGTAAATCCTAAAATGGCATTGGGAACGGCAAAGCCCGTGTTTGCGATGTTTTTGGCATAATAGCTTTCCAGCCCCTGGTCGTCATATTCGTTCAGTGTGGCGCAAGTCTGTACCAAAACGTATGGTTTCAGCAAGAAGTCGCCCGCCTTGGTCGTGAAGGAGAACCCTTTTTTCCCGGCTAACGATACGACGTCGTTTTCTACATATTTGTCGTCTATCTTCTTTTCTGTTTCCTGGGCGATAGCCGGAAGGGCAAGGAGGCTGCATAGTGCGGCTGTCGCCAATGTAAGTATCTTTTTTTGTTTCATCGTCTTTGTATGTGTGCGTCTGTATTTATAAACTTTTTAGAAATTGGAGCAGGGCTGCGCGTTCGTCTTTCGACATACGTGAGAACAGTGTGCGCGAAGCGGCTCCTTCACCTCCGTGCCACATGATTGCTTCCGTCAGGTTGCGGGCGCGTCCGTCGTGCAGGTAATAGGTATGCCCGTTGACAACCTCTTGCAATCCCAGCCCCCAGAGCGGAGTCGTGCGCCACTCGTTGCCGCTTGCCAGTCCGGCCGGATAGTCGTCACCGAGTTCGACACCCATGTCGTGCAGCAGGTAGTCCGAATAGGGGTGGATGACCTGGTTGCCGAGTTGCGTCAGTTCTGTCCAGCCGTCCAGCAGAGATACGCCTCTGGGCCGTGTATGCAAAGTCACGGCATGGCATAAATGGCATTTGGCCTGGTAAAACAGCTGTTCGCCTTTGATGACGACCGGGTCGGTCACGTTACGCCGTGCCGGTACTCCGACGCAGTGCATATAGAGGTCTACGTTTGCCATATCTTCCGTCGATACTTCTACGCCGGAGTAGGCGTTCCCCATCATCTGCGGCTGTCCTTCGCCCACTTCGTGCGGAAAGCGGTCGTTGGTGACACCCATGTCGGATGAGAAGCCCAACTCGACTGTCAAATCCTGGTGGTTGGCTTTGTTTCCGGACAGTCCGATGCCGTACCGCCCTTTTTCCGTGACGTAATTAAGCCGTCCGCTGATGCCATACTCCGGATAGTTGCTTTGCTTGGCGAGTTCCTGCAACTGGTCGAGGTCCAGTGCCATCATCTGTCCCATCCCGACATGCCGCAGAGGCATACGGACAGAGATGCGCAGGTCTTCCGGCGCGATGCTGTCTGCCGACCATTCGGTTATCCGGTAGTGAGGGGTTACCAGCTCGTACTCTTCCCCGTCGGGGAAGCTGTACTTCTGCGCTGTTGTCGTAATCTTGAGCTTCCCTTCGGCTTTCGTCCCGTAGATGCTCTGGTCATGCAGGACACGTCCGTATTCCTGTATATACCCGCCTGTTTTGCGGCTGATATAAATCAGCATGGAAGAGAAGCCCGAGCCGGAACCGCCGTCGGCAATAGCCGGCCGTGTGCGTCCCGTTCCTTTGTGGCAACTGCCGCATGAATATCCTCCGTAGAGAGGGCCTAAACCGTCGTCTATGCCGTAAGCGCTGTCATACAAGTCATCTCCTTTGTTGAAACGCCTCGACAGTTCCTGGTTTTCGCCGACCCAGTAGGAATCGGTGTCGTAGGCATCCGCCGCATTGGAGAAAATAGTGGAACGGCCTGCCGAGAGCTCTTTTTCCAAGGCGGCTTTCCCGTTCGGTTTGATTATCCCGCTGTATTCGCTGACGTCGTCTTCGGTCGTACAGCTCTGGCACAACCCGAAACAACAGAAAGCGAATACAAGGATGATAGTCAATTTACCCGAAAGAAATTGATATCTTGTCATATTGATTACGGGCTCTTAATCTTGGAACTTAGCTTTCACTTTATCCAATAATATCTTCAGGTTTGCACATTCTTCGCGGGCCGGCGTTACTTCCGGAGCATCCAGGTTATTACGGAACGGAGCCGGGATCGCACGGATCGCCTCGATTGTCTTGTCGATTTGGACCATAACGAGTGAATCCAGTGCCGGGTTGATCACCTTGACCAGTTTCGAGATGCCGCCCGGGTTCTCTTCGTCGTAAGTGTAGTGGTCGTCTTCTCCGAATGAAGTCGTCATGTGTCCGCCGTAATAGCAGTTGCGGATGCTCTGGATATTGTCTTCATAGTCATCCAATGAGTTCCAGCTGTACCACGATTCGACGCCCAGCACGCCGCTGTTGTCTTCGCCGAACTTTCCGGCTGCCGCATCTTTGGCATAATCGTCTGCCGGAACGCCGATTTTCGATTCACCGACTTCGTTGGCAATGGCTGCCATGCCGTTGCCTCCGTTCAGCATCAATTCCAGTGCGGCATTTGCACTCGACAACGTGTAAGTTCCGTCATGCTTCTTCATCGCTTCGGCATAAGAGGTCGGAACATCTTCGTCTCCCAGACCGTCTTTCCATGCTTTGTAGAGGTTTGTACCGTCATTCACCAGGTGCTTTACCGCTTTTTGCAGATAGATAATTTCGTTTGCAGACAGGTCGGCAGCCTTTTTGGCATTTCCGTCTTTGAACAGCAGATATTCGACGGTGTGGAAACCGCGCAGGTTCTGGGCTGGGTTTTCTGCCGTTTCGGATTCATCGACACTTCCTTCGATCGCATCCCAGTTCCCGTTTTTGATGATCTGGTCGATACCGTTCTTGTCCAACGGCCAGCTGTCCATACTGGGGTCGAACGATTCCAGGTCTGCCGGACCGAAAAGGAATGCTTCGCTTTGCTCCCAATAGATACGGGCGTTACGCCATTCGGTGCAAGCCTCTTCCAGCGCATTGTCGTTCGGGCTGGCGGCGAAAGCGTCTACGGCCTGTTGCAACTTGTTCATATTGTCGACCATTGTCTTATAGGTGGGAAGTGCCACTTCGTCTACGAAGGTCTCCACAACCGCATCCATCTGTGCATCCGTCAGCTTTTCGCCGGAATCCGGACACTGGTCTATCGTTTTGATTGTCCAACCTCCTACGGGAGGTTCTGTTTTTCCGTTATCAGGATCATCGTTGTCGCTGCATGCGGGCAGGAAACACAAACTGCATCCCATCAGCATTAAGGTAAAAAAGTTACTTTTTTTCATTTTGTCTGTAATTAAATGATTTAACACGCTTTATTTCTTAATGAACCAACCGATATAGGCGATTCCTATGGAGACTGTATTTTCAGCATTGTAGTCGCCCCATCCGATGTTGCGGTTGGAATAGTCCGCTTTGACGACCAGGTTCGGCAGCGGATAATAATTGAGGCCGGCTGTGATCACGGACGACTGGAAACGTTTGTCTGCCAATTGTCCTTTGTTCGGTTCGACATCTTCCATCGGATTGTAATATTCATACCGCACGAACGGATAGATTCGTGGCGCCTTGCCTCCGAAGAAAGAACCGACATTGTAGCCGACTTCGCCTGCATAGCTTACCGCCTTTTCGGCAACCGGTTTTGTCGGGTAGCCGGATGCGGATGACGATTTGCGGTTGATTTCCGACAGGATCGCACTTTCACCCAGATGCCCCCACACGAAGTTTGCCCGTGCAATCAGGTTCTGGTTCGGGCTTTTGTATTCGGCATCCGCCGTCACGATCGTTACCGGGAATTTGTAGTGTTTGCCTGTTGCCGAGTTGATATTTCGTGTCGGTTTCGAACCGTTCTTGGCCGTCTGGTTGTAGTAGACGGATGCGCCTACGCGCAGGCCGCGTATCTTCTTTGTCCCGTTGTAGTTGAGGCGTGCCACGAATGCCGGGCTGGTGAAGTTGCTGACTTCGAATGCGCCCTGTTTGCCGTTGCTGATCCAGTCCTCGCTGCGGAATCCCTGCGGGTCGAGGCCCGAAACCATTTGCAGTTCGTAGTCGAAATTCCACAAGTCGCCGAAGAAAGCGATACCCGTTTCGTGCCAGGTGGACGGCAGGATCGTTGTTTCTCCTTCCGGGCGGTAAACGCCGAAGAAGTTAAGCGGTTCGTGGTGCGTATTGGTCAGCCCGACCGGCACGATCATGTGGCCGAACCGCATATTGAAATGCTTGTCCATCAGGTAAGAAATGTGGAACTGTTCCAACGCCACTTCCCCGCCTTTTTCTATTTCAGTTTCATATTCCCCGTTTTCTTCATACCATTCGATCTCGCGGGCTGTTCCTGTCCCTCCGTATTCAAATTCTATTTCGGAACTCAACACCCATTTGGGCGAAAACTTGTAATCGAAAGCGAGGATAAAGCGGGGGATCGAGATGCTTCCCCTGTTATAACGCTGCGAACCGTCCGGGTTCTTGAAACGGTTGAAGTCATAATCCATATAACTTGCCGCCATTTCCCCGTAGCCGCCGAAACGGAATTTCTGGTAATCGTTGTAAAGTTCTTTTGCTTTAACGGTAGAGCTCATATCGCTTTCCTGTGCCATCAACGGGCCGCAGGCGCAGATTGCTAAAGTTAGAAAATTTGCTAATCTTTTCATTGCGTTTTAAAATTTTGGGCAAAATTAGATGGGTTACGGACGGTGCGCAATCGCAATTAGTAGGTAAAAAGGGTTTCTTGTTACCTATTTGTAGGTATTATCCGGTTTTTAGTCTTCATTTTGTTTGAATATCACCTCGAGTAGGTAGACGATGGCGTTTTTTTACTCATATATAGGTATTGTGGAGGCTGTAAAGTGGCCGTATCTTTGCAATGTCATTAAGAAAGTAACACTATTAGTATAATCGCTGTATCAAAACCTTTTGCTAATTATGTAAGCATATAAGATGATTAAACGTATTGGAAAGTTTTTATTGGTTATTTCCAGTATAAAAAAGAGGCCTCTCTGTGAAGAAAGGCTTCTTTTTTGTTATAAGGCTTCCGCTCTTTTCACGTGTTTATTTTTCTTTATATATTAAACGCAAAATACAATAACCCCCTTTTTGGCCATTTTTCTATTTCGTCCGAAATCTTGATCGATTTTGAATTGACTCTTTTCGCGCTTTTGGCCTTTACGGATGACAACAGATAGAATGAGGTGCGCAGCCCATTCCGGAAAACGTGCAATTTGATTACCGGAAATCGGAAACGCTGACAATGTGATAAACCTTAATTCCTGGAGAATCGATTATTTCAAAATAAAACGGACCGCGCTCCAAATATCCAAAAGAAGTTTTGGGGGCTTGTCGCCACGACGACCGTCTTTATCGCCCTCGCGACCGTCTTCATTTGAATGATGACCGTCTTCATAGGGTATGACGACCGTCTTCATGGCGATAAAGTACCGCGAAAATGAAATAAAGGTTGACTTCCCGGCAAAAAACTCCCGGAAAAGAGGAAAAAGCCCCTTTTTGGCGGCTGAAAAGTGGATTAACATTTATTTGATTTCGGACCTCTTCCGAAGATGAAAAAAGCGTTTTATACAATAAGCCTTCCCTCTCTGGAAATCAAAAATAGTTTCCATGCCCATCCATCCGAAATTCCATGCCCATGTAATCAGATTTTCATGGGCATGGAATCTGCTATTGGAGATTTGGAATCTAAAAAAGCTAAATAGATGTGCTGATAATTAACAAAAAAGGACACTTGCGTTTGCGTTTCTCGAAAAACGCCTGGAAATGACCTTTACATCAAAGAAAACTAAAAAATATAAAACATTGACAAACAGAGGGATAAGTAAAAACAGGACGACGAAAGAATCGTTAAATTTTCATGTAAAAACCCGGTGAAAAGCAGTTGTAAATAATTGATGTATAGTGGATTATGTGGGGTGAGTAGAATGACTAACGAAAACGTACGTTAGATTCGTCATATTTCAGGTACAAAAATAGGCATAAGTTTTAAACCTGCAACTATATCTTCAAAGAATTTTCTTATTTCTATGTCCTTTCTTATCAACAGAATAGCTTAACGAGTACGAAAAAGCTTGTTCTCAACACGAAGTGCAAAGATCGCAAAAATAAATGACTAAAAAAAACGTACGTTTTCTCTCGTCATTTTACAACGATTAAGAAATTCAATGTTTGAATACGAAGTGTAAGAACGATATAGAAATTCAATATACTATACATTATTATTAATTAAACATTTTAGAATTATGAACAAAAGATTTTCTACTCTTTTGGCGGTTGCTTTGGTAACCGGAAGTTTGTCGGTGTATGCAGCGAACCCTGCTTATAATGGGCCGACGTATACGGCAGCCGATGGGACAAAGTCTACTCCGGCAGACAAAGAACAGGTGTTGCTGGGTATTGTAGCAAGTAACGCTTCATCTGTTACAAATTATTTGAAGATTAACGACGGTGGTTTAACCACAGGAACTGCTCTTACATCTATTAGCGACTACAAGAATTTAACTTGGGCCGTATCTGTAAAGATGCCGGAAACTGGAGTTGTTGCTGGTAATCCTATTTACACGTTTACCAACAAATTTGCCGGTCAGGTTCTGGCAGTGAAACTGGTAACAGATAATAAGGGTAAATCTACTGCTCCCGCTAAAATTGATGGTACAGGAAACTCTCAATGGGGTTGGAAAGACGGAGTAGGTTTGTACGCACAGACTAAGGACTCTACTTTCTACTTTGCTGCAGACATGAGTTTGTGCGCTGTTGAAGGCGGTGTTGATAAGGTGGAAAAGAATGATGCTTTGGTATCTTATGTTCCGCTGACAGAGTCTAATAAAGTCGATTTGGCTGCTGAAGACTTTGAATCCATCCTGAAAGACGGTAAAGTTTACTTTAACAATGGTAAGGATGTAAAGAATGCGAAAAACATTCTGACGGATAATGCTTGGGTGGCTTATGCTGCTAATGCAGCTAATAGCTTCTTCCTGGCTGTTAAGGACAAAGAAACCAAGAGCGGTAACCCGTACTTGTTGATGGTCGATACTACTTATTATGACACAGCAGCAGGTAAGTATCATGCATTGGTTGCTGATACATTGACTTTGTCTTTGGATGATATGGAAGCTTTAACAGGTGGTACTTATGATGAAAGCAAATACAATCCTACTGACCTGACTAAGTATGCAAGACCTATCGGTGCTGCAACATTTACAGGTAAGTATTACCCGATGAACGACTCTATCGTGCTGGCGGTAGCAGGTGAACCGGATAAGAACTATAAGTCTGCTATTATTGATGGTAGCAAGCAGTATGGCCCTCAGGTTGCAGATGATGCAGCTGTTACAGGTACTGATCTGTTTAAAGGTATGCCGGGGTATGTAGAGGCAAGTGCTGAAACTGGAGATATTGCAGATCTTGCAACAGCAGTTGCTGCTTGGTTTGCAGAGGCAGTAAAAGACACTCGATCTGCAGACGGTTACAATGCCAAGTTCGCAGAATCTTTATTTACATCCAAAGCATTAGCTGATGCTGGTACCGCTGCTAATGCTGAAGGCGGTGTCCTAAAAGCAGCCCAAGATTGGGTTAAAGCTGCTGATAATAAAAACAATAAGAATCTCGCTAAGATCTCCGCATTCGTAGCTTCCGCAGAAAAACTGCAACGCGTAGCTGCAGATGCTGCTGGTACAGCATTCTTCATCAAAGGCTTGCCTCAACGTGCTGCTAATACAACAACTGCTGCCACTGTCGCTTTGCGTGAATTGAGCGACACAAAGGTTCTGACAGTTGCTCCTGCTGCTAGCATTGATGAGTATATCAAGCCGTTAGTACAGCCGTATAAGACAGCTCCTGACTTTGGTGGAACTGCTGATATTGATGTTACAAAGGTTTATTATCTGAAAGACCTGAACAAATATCGTAACAATGCTGAAAACAAAGGTGAAGGCTTCTTCTTTAATGAAAGCCCGGTTGCACAGAGCCAGTATCTGGCAGAAGGTCAGGCATTCAATCCGTATGCACAGTATGTATTTGTAAAGACTGCAGGAACTTCAAAGGGTAGCTATTCAATTGTGAACCGTGCAACAGGTGAAACTCCTGATATTGCAAACACTGGTGATTTCGCCGGTCTTACAGACGTATTGTCAGGTGACAGCATCGTAATCGGTACTGACTCTCTGTTGTTGGTAGACGCCAAGATCGCTTACACAGGACAGGATTCAGCAAAACAGATCGGTTACAAGTTCGCTTCTGAATATGATCTTGTAAACAAATCGTTTATGATTCACTCTGCATCTCCTTATATGAAGGATTTGTTCCTGCACATGAAGGGCGACTCTTCTGTAATGGTTGCTGCTGACGAAGTTCTCTATAAATTGGAACCTGTAACAGGCGCTGCTGAATATGGAGCAAAGGTTGCCGGTATCGATACACTGGAAAACCAGGCTTACTATATTAAGACTGTTAAGGGTGAATACCTGGTAGCTAACGAAGCTGCAAACGGTTATATCCTGACGAAGGATGCAAGCAAACTGTATGAAGAAATTACTTATACAGATGCAGAGAACAATACGAAGAAATACACTGCTATCAAAACAGCCTTCTATTTCATCGCAACAGACAATGATGATACTTATGTAATGCAAGAACTGGCTCCGGAAAACGAAGCTGGTGCTAAGGTTAAATCTCTTGTTTATGATGTTAACGATCAGAAAGCAACCGTAAATGCCCAGACCGGTATTTTAGAATCATCTGAAGTTACTGTTAAGAACGACCTGTTCTACGTAGCTACAGAACCGACTCCTGCCAGCCTGTTCACAGCTCCGAAACACGTACAGTTGAAGGCTATCAACGGCGACATGGTTGCTGTAGGTAAAGACAACTTCGGTGCTGTTGCTCGTGAAGGTGACTTGAAAGCTGCTTACGAAAAGGTAGACTTCACATTCTATCTGGATACAGCTCGCTACACAGACAATGAAGGTAAGGATCTGGTAACTCCGACTTACTATGTAACCAAAGGCTTTGCCGCTGATACAACAGCTAAGATTGATGCTTACAGATTGTATATGTGTGTTGCTTCTGACTCTGCAAGTGCTGCTAAGGTTAATCCTGAACAATATTCTTATGACAATAAGACAAGAATCCAGTTCCGCAACGTTGTTCGCTACGGTGCAGA
>NZ_QUDI01000089.1:0-2488 GCF_003477465.1 Parabacteroides sp. AF48-14 | reverse complement strand
TGTGCGCCCGTAAAGGTTGCATCGTAAACATCTCTTTGGCAAGAGATTAGGAAAGTGTTCTTTGAAAAATAACCTATCATCAGCCGACTTATCTGTTTTCGGGAAAACTTAACCGAGCAGGGAGTGTAGCATGTCGGAAAAGTTATAAGTCAGTTAGTTACCAAACTGCGACTGAATAGCGAGATGAAAAGATAGATATGAGGATAAAGTCCGAATTGATTGAACGATATTCCGAGTGGTCCCCCTTGAGGCTATGGCGTAAGGTAACTATCAATCGCCATATCGTGATACTACTTCAGTGTACAGGTATGAATGTAGCAAGAACTTATCACGACACAACCGCAATAAGCGAGTAAAGGACGGAAGTCGTATCCGACAATCTATCATGCCAATAGTTACGATGTGATAAACGGGGATTACCTATCCCGAAGAGCCGAAAGGCTATTAGGTTCGACCTATGAAAATTCGGAGTGGTAACGGAGCTTCCATAGTAGTTTGAGCAAGGTAACGCCTTGTACATGGCGAAGGGAAGCAGCTAATTATTAATACAATTAACGGAAAATGTGAGAGACATTATGAGAAGTCCAGAAAGAGTATTAAACAGTCTATCAGAACACAGTAAGGATGCAAGCTATAAGTTTGAACGTCTTTACAGGATTTTGTTCAATGAGGAAATGTTCTACGTTGCCTATCAGCGCATTTATGCCAAAGAAGGTAACATGACTAAAGGTTCGGACGGTCAGACCATTGACAACATGAGCCTGAAACGAATTGAAAAGTTAATTGATACGTTAAAAGATGAAACGTACCAACCCCAACCGTCAAAGAGAGTGTACATACTAAAGAAAAACGGTAAGAAAAGACCTCTTGGCGTACCGACTTTTAATGACAAGCTGATACAAGAAGTAGTAAGAATGGTATTGGAAGCCATATACGAGGGAAGTTTTGAATACACCTCGCATGGTTTCCGTCCCAATCGAAGCTGCCATACTGCATTAGCCCATATCCAAAAGGAGTTTAATGGTGCAAAATGGTTTGTAGAGGGAGACATAAAAGGCTTCTTCGATAACATAAACCATGATGTACTGATAAATACCCTCAAGGAGCGCATTACGGATGAACGTTTTATACGTTTAGTGCGCAAGTTCTTGAAAGCGGGATATATTGAAGAATGGCAATTCTATAATACTTACAGTGGCACACCGCAAGGTGGTATCATTAGCCCGATACTGGCTAATATCTACCTTGACAAACTGGACAAGTATATAAAGGAATACATTGTCAAATTCGATAAGGGGAAGAAACGAAAATTCAGTAGAGAAAGTTTGGACTTTGGCAATGTAAGAAAACGTATTGTGCGAAGATTGAAGTCCGTAAAAGACGAAAGGCAAAAGGCAAAACTAATCCTTGAACTGAAAGCAATAGAACAAGGACGGGCTAAATATCCCAACGGCGAAGAAATGGATGCCGATTACAGGAGAATGAAATATGCGAGATATGCAGATGATTTTCTCGTGGGAATTATCGGAAGTAAACAAGATGCGCAACAGATAAAGGAAGATATTAAAAACTTCCTTGCTGATAAACTGGCATTGGAACTGTCCGATGAAAAGACACTTGTCACTCACACGAAAAGACCTGCCAAGTTTCTCGGATATGAAATCTCTGTAAGAAAATCCAATGAACAAAGACGGGATAAACGAGGCAGATTGAGAAGAACCTATGGTAAAAGGGTCTGTCTGAATGTCAGTTCGGAAACTGTTCGTAAGAAACTTTTCGATTTGGGAGTCTTGGAAATGGCAAACCGTAACGGAAAGGAAATATGGAAACCGAAATGTAAATCGGGACTGATATTTAATGATGACCTTGAAATCCTTGATAGTTATAATCGGGAAATCGTGGGTTTCTATAATTACTACTCCATAGCCAACAACTGTGCCCATGCCTTGAACAATTTCAGTTACATCATGGAATACAGCATGTACAAAACGTTTGCAGGCAAATATAAGTGCCGCACACGTAAGGTAAACAAGAAATATCGTAAGAACGGTAGGTTTATCGTAAAGCACATGACTAAAACAGGGGTAAAGGAAAGGTTCTTTTACGACGGTGGCTTCAAACGAAAGAAGCCTACCTATAAATCGGAATGTGACATTATGCCACGAACAATTTATACTGCGGGGCGGACAAGTCTTGTTGAAAGACTGAAAGCCCGTGAGTGTGAATTATGTGGAGCGACAGACGACCTTGTTATGCACCATGTAAGGAAACTAAAGAACTTGCAGGGAAAGGAAAGCTGGGAACGACACATGATTGCCCGCAAACGCAAGACGATTGCCGTGTGCAGGAGTTGTCACAAGAAGATACATGACGGAAAGATAGACTGAAATTAGTGGAGAGCCGGATACGCTGAGAGGTGTAAGTCCGGTTCGGGGGCGAGCATTTGGAAACCTGTCATAGGAATATGATAAGGCGCTGGGTGCTTAGC
>NZ_QUDI01000088.1:0-2698 GCF_003477465.1 Parabacteroides sp. AF48-14 | reverse complement strand
CTTAACGAGTACGAAAAAGCTTGTTCTCAACACGAAGTGCAAAGATCGCAAAAATAAATGACTAAAAAAAACGTACGTTTTCTCTCGTCATTTTACAACGATTAAGAAAAATCGTGTTTGAACACGAAGTGTAAGGACGATATAGAATTCAATATACTATACATTATTATTAATTAAACATTTTAGAATTATGAACAAAAGATTTTCTACTCTTTTGGCGGTTACTTTGGTAACCGGAAGTTTGTCGGCGTATGCAGCGAACCCTGCTTATAATGGGCCGACGTATACGGCAGCCGATGGGACAGAGTCTACTCCGGCAGACAAGGAACAGATGTTGCTGAACATTGCAAAGTCAGGAGCTCTTGAAAGCAGTGCTTATTTGACAATTACTAGTGGTAGTTTGGACAAAGGTGCTAAGCCTACTACTATTGACGGCTTCAAAAACTTCACTTGGGCTGTATCTGTAAAGATGCCGGAAACCGGAGTTGTTGCCGGTAATCCTATTTACACGTTTACCAACAAAGCTGCCGGTCAGGTTCTGGCTGTGAAACTGGTAACAGATAATAAGGGTAAATCTACTGCTCCCGCTAAAATTGATGGTACAGGAAACTCTCAATGGGGTTGGAAAGACGGAGTTGGTTTGTACGCACAGACTAAGGACTCTACTTTCTACTTTGCTGCAGACATGAGTTTGTGCGCTGTTAAAGGTACAGTCGACAAGGTAACAGAACAAACAGACATTATTTCTTATGTTCCGCTGACAGAGTCTGATAAAGTCGATTTGGCAGCAACAGACTTTGCAACCATCCTGAAAGACGGTAAAGTTTACTTTAACAATGGTAAGGATGTAAAGAATGCGAAAAACATTCTGACTGCTAATGCTTGGACGGCTTATAAAGCAACTGCTGCTAATAGCTTCTTCCTGGCAGTTAAGGACAAAGAAACAAAGAGCGGTAACCCGTACTTGTTGATGGTCGATACTGCATATTATGACACTGCTGCGAAGGCTTATCATGCATTGGTTGCTGATACATTGTCTTTGGATTTGACAGGTATGGCTGCTTTAACAGGTGGTACTTATGATGAAGCAGACTACAATCCTACTAACCTGACTAAGTATGCAAGACCTATCAACGCTGCATTATTTACAGGTAAGTATTATCCGATGAATGACTCTATCGTGCTGACGGTAGCAGGTGAACCGACTATGAATTATAGTTCTGCTATTATCGATGGTAGCAAACAGTATGGCCCTCAGGTTGCAGATGCTGAAGCTGTTACAGGTACTGATCTGTTTAAAGGTATGCCGGGTTATACAGAGGCAAGTGCTGAAACTGGAGATATTGCAGATCTTGCAACAGCAGTTGCTGCCTGGTTTGTAGAGGCTGTAAAAGACACTCGATCTGCAGACGGTTACGATGCCAAGTTCGCAGAATCTTTATTTACAGACAAAGCATTAGCAAGTGGTGGTACAGCTGCTAAAGAAGGTGTCCTGAAAGCAGCTCAAGATTGGCTTAAAGTTGCTGCTAATAAAACCAAAACAAACTACGCTAAGATCTCCGCATTCGTAGCCGCCGCAGAAAACCTGCAACGTGTAGCTGCAGATGCTGCTGGTACTGCATTCTTCATCAAAGGCTTGCCTCAACGTGCTGCTAACGAAACTGCTGCCACTATCGCATTGCGTGAGTTGAATGACACGAAGGTTCTGACAGTTGCTGCTGACTTGGATGGTTATATCGAACCGTTAGTACAGCCGTATAAGACAGCTCCTGACTTTGGTGGAACAGCTGATATCGATGTAACAAAGGTTTATTACCTGAAGGACTTGAACAAATATCGTAATAATGCTGAAAACAAAGGTGAAGGCTTCTTCTTCAATGAAAGCCCGGTTGCACAGAGCCAGTATCTGGCAGAAGGTCAGGCATTCAATCCGTATGCACAGTATGTATTTGTAAAGACTCCTGGTACTTCAAAGGGTAGCTATACTATTCAGAACCGTGCAACAGGTGAAATTCCTGCTATTACAGGTAAAGCAGGTGGTTTCTCCGGTCTTACAGACGTATTAGCAGGTGACAGCATCGTAATCGATGGTGACTCTCTGTTGTTGGTAGATGCCAAGATCGCTTACACAGGCAAGGATGCTGAAAAGCAGATCGGTTACAAGTTCGCTTCCGAATATGATCTTGTAAACAAATCGTTTATGATTCACTCTGCCTCTCCTTATATGAAGGATTTGTTCCTGCACATGAAGGGCGACTCTTCTGTAATGGTTGCTGCTGACGAAGTTCTCTATAAATTGGAACCTGTAGCAGGTGCTGCTGAATATGGAGCAAAAGTTGCCGGTATCGATACACTGGAAAACCAGGCTTACTATATTAAGACTGTTAAGGGTGAATACTTGGTAGTCAACGAAGCTGAAAACGGTTATATCCTGACGAAGGATGCAAGCAAGCTGAATGCTGAAATTTCTTATGAAGATGCAGAAGGCGCTACGAAGAAATACAATGCTATCAAGACTGCCTTCTATTTCATCGCAACAGACAATGCTGATACTTATGTAATGCAGGAATTGGCTCCGGAAAATGAGGATGGTGCTAAGGTTAAATCTCTTGTTTATGATGTTAACGATCAGAAAGCAACCGTAAATGCCCAGACCGGTATTTTAGAATCATCTGAAGTTACTGTTAAGAACGACCTG